>JAPLUS010000116.1 GCA_026397495.1 Candidatus Zixiibacteriota bacterium
CGACGCAAAAGGTCAGCGCGCGGAGATGGTCGGCGATAACGCGATGCGACACGCCACTTTCCCCAGTATCATATTTCTTCATTGAAAGCTCTTCAATATGAGCGATGATGTCCGCAAAAACATCAGTTTCATAATTGGAATAAGCATTCTGCATTATGGCGGTGATACGTTCCAGGCCCGCGCCGGTATCGACCGAGGGGTGCGGAAGCGGCTCCATGGTACCATCCGGCTTCTGGTTATATTGCATAAAAACCAGATTTCCGATTTCATCATAGCGATCGCAATCACAATTGATCCCACAGGTCGGTTGGCCGCAACTATATTTCTCACCGCGGTCATAAAATATTTCACTGTTTGGTCCGGTCGGGCCGGTTTCACCCATCGACCAATAATTACTCTCTTTTCCAAAGCGGAGTATCCGCCCGTTCTTCAGTTGGGGAGCAATCTTCTCCCAGAGATGAAAGGCTTCGTCGTCTTCCTCATAGACCGTAGCATAAAGCTTTTCGGCGGGGAGCTGAAGAATCTTGGTCACCCATTCCCATTTGAAATTAATGGCTTCCTCCTTGAAATAATCGCCCATTCCGGCATTGATGAAAAGCAACGTAGGATCATCAGATGGAATAACCGGCGATGAAACTATCTCTTTGTGTCCTTTGCTCTTGAAATAATCAACAAAAGATTTTCGGATATCGGAAGATTTAATCTTGGCACTCCTCTTTTAGCAATTTTTTAAAGGCCAGTTTAGCCGGCCCATAACCGATTGACCGGCGCGAGAGGTAATTATAAGCTTTCCGTCGGGCGGTTTCAAGCTCAAATTTGGCCAAATACCGCCATCGCCCCCGCAGAAGTCGAACTGCCATTTCGGCCTCATCGGAATGACGTAGGAGTTCATCCACCACGGAGTTAGCCAATTGACGCGGGATATGTTTGGCCTGCAGATAGGCAATAAGGTAACTTCGTCCGGCCGGTTTATGATGCAAGAGAGATTCGACCGCCTGACGGGCAAATTGGGCATCATCAATCAATCCCAGCCGCTGAAACTCCGCTAAAATTGTATCGATGGCTTTCGATTGATACCCCTTCTTCTGCATCTTCTCCTTAAGCAGGCCGTAAGAATACCCCTGCCTTGAAAGAAGATAGATAACATAATCCTTGGCCCTCTTACAGTCCGATTCCAGCACAATTTCCTTCAGGGTTTCTAAGCGGATCTCAGTTCGGATTTGAATGGAGTGTTTCTTCAATGTATCTTTATCCAGTAATATCCCCGCCATTCCCGGAATAGTCAGAAGGGCCAAGCGACCTTTTCTCTCTATATTCTCAATTATTGCTATTTGTGCCATTGATCCAAGTTAAGAAAATCGGCTTTTCATTCAATAAAAAAATCAATACTTATGATAATTAACCAGTATCATTTTATCAGGCGCAATATATGGAGGATATAAATATGGCGGTAATCAAATATGGCGAAATGGAGCGGAAAATAATTGAAGGGCCTGGAATAGCCAATGTAACCAAAGCCGTGCCGATCGGGAAAAATGTTGGCTGGGAAGGTTATACGATGCGGGTATTCAAAATCGCCCCCGGCGGTCATACCCCAAAACACAGGCACGATTGGGAGCATGTCAATTATATCATCTCCGGGAAGGGTAAATTATTCCTCGATGGGACAGAATATGAAGTGAGTGAGAGGGATTTTTCATTTGTTCCGCCCAATGCGGAGCACCAGTTTCAAAATCCCTATGATAAAGCTTTCGAATTTATCTGCGTTGTCCCGAATAAAGGGGAATACTAAATTCTTTCCGCTCCCGGCTGGAAATTCAGATTAGTAGGGCACTTCAATTAAGAAAGGGCTTGATAAATTGTACGGTATCATAAGATGGTTTACATTTGTTATCATGAGATAGTTTACAGTAGGTAGTATATTTCGGTTTAGCAAGGAGGTGCCGGAATATGCGATGGAAGGCGTTAGAAATGAAGGAATCGCGGATGTCCTTTTTGTCATGGGTGTCGAGCGGCAAGGAAACTCGGTACCCCATCCAGCGGGAGTGTTGAAAAAGTCCCCAAAAATGAAAAAGCACACTTATGAGGAAAATGTCATTAGTATTGTCATCCCCGACTTGAGAGGCTGTGTCATAATTGGTGTATGTTTAATTTTTTGGTATAAGAATCATGCGATTTATTCATTTTCGTCAAATGCTTGGGGGGCCAATTATATTTTTTGTTTTCGGGCGGATTTTGTCTGTAATTATTGGGTCGGAGCCCATTTTCGAATCAATACGGCAACACCTACAAGGTTAATCACTCGGACAAGGTTGAAGCTGGTCGTCAAAAGGCCAATCTCGGCTTGCACCCCCTTTATTCCGCGCATTAGAAAGGAACGAACTCCTAAATTCCATTTAATATGACCGAAGGGAAGTTCCGCCCGCTGCTGGCGCCGTCGATAAATAGCTTGTGACTCCGGCTGCCGATATACCGCCTCAAACCGCCTCTTCGATTCATCATCAATCAGCTTGACTATCGCTCGCCCCTCTTTCGATTTCGTGCATTGTCCATAATGCTTACAGCTATGACATATTGATGATTTCTTAACCTGATATACCCTCTGACCAGCCCCATAATCCGTCTTCCGATAAAACAATGGCGCCCCTTCCGGACATATATAACAATCACGATCTTTATCATAGATAAATTTGTCATTATGAAAGGGCCCCGTCGGTTCATGCAAGGCTTGCATCTGTGAGGGAACGATCACTTTTATCCCCTGTTCTTCAACCGCCTTTAACCCCTCCGTATACGAATACCCAGAATCCGCACAGGCAACCTTACAACTCCTCCCCAAAACACTATTGGCTTGTTCGATCTGAACCCGAAACTGATGAACGTCGTTGCTCTCATCA
>JAPLUS010000443.1 GCA_026397495.1 Candidatus Zixiibacteriota bacterium
TACCAATCCGGTCGGCGGAAATAATACAGGCTCCATATCGCTTAAGTATCCGGGCCACCTCTGTTTTACCTGCGCCTGTTTGACCAATGATTCCGATTAGCACAAAAATTCCCTTATTTTGTCTCCAGCCAATTTTCCCCTATACCCAAATCTGCCACAATCGACACATCGAGTCGGACGGCTTTCTCCATGCCGTTCTTCACAATATTTTTCAGCTCGTCGAGTTCATCCTTGTGGACATCAAATACCAATTCATCATGAACTTGGAGTATCATTTTCGATCGCATATTCTTGATTTTTTCATAAATATGAATCATGGCGACCTTGATCATATCAGCCGCGGTTCCCTGAATGGGAGTATTAATAGCTGTCCGTTCGGCAAACTGGCGAACCTGAAAATTCTTTGCGTTTATCTCTGGAAGATATCGTATCCGATTGAAAAGAGTAGTTACATAGCCATTCTTGCGGGCCGACTCAATAGTTTCTTCTATATATTTTTTTATGCCGGGATAATGAGCGAAATAAGTATCAATGAACTCTTTCGATTGAGTTACATCAAGGGCGGTCTGTTGCGAAAACCCATAGGCGGTGACGCCATAAATTATTGAGAAATTGGCTGTCTTGGCCGAACGGCGCATCTCCGGCGTCACCTTTTCAATATTCACTCCAAAAACTTCGGCCGCCGTGCGAGCATGTATATCTTCTTTATTTTCAAAGGCTTTGATTAAGGTTTTATCTTGCGAGAAATGTGCCAATATGCGAAGCTCTATTTGTGAGTAGTCGGCCGACAAGAGAAGATAATTTTTATCTCGAGGAATAAACGCCCGTCGTATTCGCCGACCAATCGCGGTTCGAATCGGAATATTCTGCAGATTGGGATCGGTTGAAGAGAGTCGTCCGGTAGCGGTAATAGTCTGGTTAAATGACGTATGAACTCTTCCGGTCTGTTCGTTTATCAATCTTGGAATAGCATCAACATAAGTGTTTTTCAGTTTTACCAGTTGGCGATAATCAAGAATAAACTGGGGCAAGTCATGAATAGCAGTTAATTCTTCCAGTACTTTTACATCAGTTGCAAAATTGGTTTTCTTGGCGGTTTTTCCGCGGGTGGGAAGTTTTAATTTTTCAAAGAGGATTTTCGACAGCTGCTGTGTGGAATTAATATTGAACTCCTGGCCGGCCTCCATATAAATATTTTTGATCAATTGCTCCAGTTGGATATCTATCTCTTTGGATATTTCGGCCAGATATTCACTGTCGACCCGGACGCCGGTCTCTTCCATGGCCGCCAACACTTTGATAAGAGGCAATTCAATATTGTAGCAAAGATGGGCCAGATTTAGCTCCTCAATTTTGGGCGCCAAAATCCCTCGCAGACGAAAAGTATAATCCGCATCTTCGGCCGAATAGAAGGTGGCTTTATTGATATCAACTTCGGCAAATGATGTCTGCTTTTTTCCGACCCCGATCAGCTCTTCAATCGGCTGCATTCGATAATTGAAATATTTAAAAGCCAGATGATTGAGATTATGCTGACGACTGGAAGGATCAATAATATAGGAGGCCAGCATGGTATCAAATGATATCGGGTCAATATCCAATCCGTGGCGATGCAGAACTTCCAAGTCATATTTAATATTTTGTCCAAATTTCTGAATTTTGGGGTCGTTCAGGAGTCTTCCCAGTAATTTGAGCGTTTCGTCACGCGGGAGATTTCTTTTTTTCTCGGTATGACCAATCGGCAAATAGCATGCCTGGCCGGATTCGGCACAAAGTGAAACCCCAACCAGATCGGCTTTAAGCGGATCAAGCGAGGTAGTCTCCGTATCTATGGCAATCTCCTTCTTCAGCGAGAGTTCCTCAATAAGTCGTTCAAGCTGAAGAATAGTATCAATGCAAATATACTCTGTCTTATGAAACTTTGAATCCGCAGGTTTAGTCGGGTTTTCGATCTTTAGATCAAGTTTTCCTGTCTCTTTGGCCAACATTTCCAAAAGAGAACCAAATTCCAATTCCAAAAACAGTTTTTTGGCCTTTTCATAACAAATCTCTCTTCTCTCCATTGCTTCCAGCGAAAAACCAATAGGAACAGCGGTATCCAGAGTAACCAATCGCTTTGAAAGCTCTGCCAATTCAATATTAGCGGCGATTTTTTCTCTGACTCCCTTGGCTTTTATTTGATCTATTGATTTCAGGACATTATCAAGGGTTTCAAACTCATTTATCAATGAGACAGCGGTTTTCGGACCAATACCGGGAACTCCAGGGACATTATCAGAGGAATCACCCATAAGAGCGAGAACATCAATCACTTTTTCCGGTGGAACGCCAAATTTGGCAGCCACACCATCAGGATTCATTTTTTTCGGCGGCAAGTTTCCTTTTTGGGGATTATAGATATTTACCCTGTCAGAGACTAATTGGAAAAAATCCTTATCTCCTGAGACTATCCAGACTGTCATTCCTCGCTGTTCGGCTTGCTTGGCCAAAGTGCCGATTATATCATCGGCTTCATATCCTTCCCTTTCGACAGAAGGCAAATTGAGAGCCTCGGCGGCTTCCCTGATTCGCGGAAGTTGCGCGATAAGCTCCTCCGGCATTTTGGCTCGAGTTGATTTATAGTCGGGATATAATTGATGCCGGAAAGTTGGGGCTTTGGTATCAAACACAACCGCCATATAATCAGGATTTTCATCCTTTATGATTTTCAAGAGAGAATTAAGGAAGCCATAAGTGGCGGAGGTATTTTCCCCCTTGGAATTTATCAGCGGATTTCTGATAAATGCAAAATACGCCCTATAGAATATGGCGGAACCATCGACAAGATAGAGACTCTTGTCTTTCAACTAT
>JAPLUS010000304.1 GCA_026397495.1 Candidatus Zixiibacteriota bacterium
CTTTCAACTATACAAACCCCGGCTTAGAATATACTGACGGACAGCTTCGGGCAAAAGGTAGCGTATTGACTTTCCCTCATTGATGAACTTTCTGATCATCGTTGATGATATGTCCAAAAGCGGCATATCATACTTCTGTACCAAACCGGCCCATTTTGATTTCTCAAACTCCTCATCATAACCCGGCCGATTCCCGATAACAATTTTTACCTCTTGCACCAGCTCGTCCGGTCGATACCACTTATCAAACTGAGCGATATTATCTGCTCCCAGGATAAGATGCCAGTCAACCTCAGGATAATTCTGTTTGAGAATTTTAATGACATTAAGAGTATAATCGGGAATTTTTAATTCCCTTTCCATATCGGAAACGACAAATCGGTCATTTTCCTCAAAGGCTAACTTAATCATCAGACATCGATCATCAAATGAAGCCACCGGTTTCTCGGTTCGATGTTGGGGATTAAAACTGGGCAGAAAAAGGATGCAATCAAGCCTAAATGCCTGCTGAGCCGATTGAGCGAGAATAAGATGCCCGTAATGAATGGGGTCGAAGATTCCCCCCATCAGACCCCAAGCAACGCCTTTATTTGGAGCTGGGTGAAGCATTAACAGTATTTAACTTGATCGATATTTGGGCAATATATTTCTTTGCTTTAGGAACCCACTCATGGTTTGGATATAAAGCCAGAAAAGTATTGAATTTCTCTAAGGCCGCCGGATATTTGCTCTGCCAATAGCATATCTCTGATAATTTATAAAGCGCTCTGGCGGCATATTCGGTATCGGTATAGTCATCAATAACCAATTGAAAATATATTTCCGCCGCTTTATAATCGTCCAATTTAAAATAGAGTATGCCATTTTCATATTCCTTATGCGCTAATCGTGTCCTGGCCGCGCTAATAACACTCGCGGCATCCTCTATCAGCGGAGAATCCGGATTTTCAACTATGAAATCCTGCAGAGCCGCAATGGCCTTCTTCAAATCTTCTTGATCAAGGGCATAATGACCGGGAGTATTTTTATAATAGCACAAGCCGACCAAATATTGAGCGTCATCGACATAAGCGGACTGCGGATAATTGGTAATTAAACGATTAAATTCCACCGCCGCCAATTCATACTCTTCGTTCTCAAAATGCGACATGGCAAGATAGTACTGAGCGGTATCCACCACGCTCGTGCCCGGAAAATTAAAAATGACCTTTTGAAAACCCTCGCTAGCCGATAGATATCGTTTTTTGTCAAACTCTTTCTTGGCCTTTAAAAATTGACTTTCCGCAGTGGTTTCGGTCATAACACGCGGACTCCCGCAAGAGATTAGTGATAATGCGATCAGCATACCGGCAATTAGATATAATGATTTCAAGTACTGTACCGCTCCTTTAACCTATGATAATTACTCATGATTTTATTGAGGAAAGATTTAGGCAAAGGCATATTAAGGCGTATTCGATTTTTTAGGGCTGTCTCCCCCAGATTATATGATACCAGAGCCTTGCGGACATCCTTGAACTCCAGAATCAATTCAAATAAATGAAATGAGCCCATACGGATATTTAGTCCCGGCTGATGCAAAGTTTGTTCTCCTTTCCAGTCCACGCCAATCTTACCCGCCAAACTTTGACCTGTCATGGGGCGAATCTGCATTAATCCTTGAGCGCCGACTGATGAAACCTGATAATTTCGGAAATCAGATTCGGTCAAAATCAATGAAAGAAGAAACATAGGATCATAATCATACTTCTGGCATTCGGATAAAATAACATTAGTCAGCTCCCCTTTTTCCGGATCGGTAAAAGGTACACCAAAACGAATATCAGAGCAATTGGCTTAGAAAGAAATATGCCTAATTTTTCGTATTTAATCATTGCGAATCGACCTCCACTCTGGCAACCAAGTCATATCCTTCGGCTTTAATGATTCGAGCATTTATTATCTGCCCGATACTCAGATTATCATCCTTTATGAATACCGTCTGATCGATATCGGGGCAATCACCTATAGTTCTCCCTTCGGTGACAGCATCTCGCCCAGCTTTATCTATGATAACTCTTTGAACGGTATCAAGCAAGGCCATATTTTTGCGGAAGGCAATCTCCTGCTGAAGAATCATCAATTCTTCCAGGCGATTATCTTTAGTCCTCTCTGGCACCTGAGCATCAAATTGAGCCGCCGGGGTTCCCTCCTCCTGAGAATATTTGAATACCCCCAGACGATCAAATTCAAAATCAGAGATAAAATCACGCAACTCGGAAAATTCCTTATCTGTTTCACCGGGAAAACCGGCAATAAAAGTGGTTCGAATTATGCTGTTGGATAATTTATCGCATATTCTGCGCAAGGTGGTTTCAATATCCGCGCGAGTAACCTGTCTATTCATTTGCGCCAGAATCTTATCACTTATATGCTGAAGCGGTATGTCGAAATATGGCAAAACTTTCTCTGAAGAGGCTATATAATCGATAATATGATCACTTATAGATTCAGGATGAAGGTACATTAAGCGAATCCATTTAATTCCAGCGATTGTCTCCAATTCCCGTAAGAGGACCAAGAGGTCAGTGCCATCTTTAAAATCCTGCCCGTAACCGGATCCTTCTTGAGAAACCAGAATTATTTCCCTCTTCCCGGATTGAGCCAGCAACCGCGCCTCCTGTACAATATCTACTATGGGGCGGCTGCGATACCTGCCCCGAATATAGGGAATGGCGCAATAACTGCAGAATCTGTCACAACCGTCAGATATCTTTAGGTAGGCGTAGGAAGCTTGGGGTTCAATATACCTGCTTTCCCCCGCAAGGTAGGTCAACTCTGAAGAGGAATTGATTTGACCGGCAGTTTTCTTTCCCTTGGCGGAGAGAACTTGCGCCAATTCTTTGATTTGACCAAGTCCAAAAAAGCCATCAACGTTCTTAAATTCTTTCTTTAACATATCATTGTATCGTTGTGATAAACAGCCGGTTACATATAAATATTTGAGTTCGCCATCTTTCTTTAATTTTTCATAGCGGGCGATTTCCGCAATTGATTCCTCCTTAGCCGGCAGAATAAAACCACAGGTATTAATAATCACCCCGTCCACCAGAGCATCCGAATTCATAATCTCATGCCCAAGCGATTGACACTCACCGGCAATATAGTCTCCATCCACGTCATTTTTTGGACAACCCAGTTTCTTGATGAAGATTTTCATAGAAGTTACGGCAGGATAATAACTTCCATCGAGTCCGGCAGTGTGACCTCAAAGAATTTGCTATCAGCGGTATCTGAAATCTTTTGGCTAAGAATATATACACGATTTAGGTCTCCATTCAAATCATAATACTCAATGCGGGAAAGTTTGCTGCCGGCAGAATCGATAAAAACAATCAGCGAATCAGGTAGATTGGCGTCATCTTTATTTTTGCTGAAAAGCTGATATTCCTTATTCCTGTGAATAGGTGAAATCCTGAAATGACTTTCGAGACTTTTTAAAAATGATAGACGATTAGTAAATTTCTCTCCTTCCTCAGGGCATCGTTTGGCGGCCTGTCGATTCTGCGAAGATATTTCCCAAAGGCAGCGTCCGTCAAAAAGATAGAGATCATTTTTAAATTGGGCGAAATATCGGCCATCATCAGCAATAATAATCAGTCCGGCCGTGCTGTCGGTATCTTCAAATACCTTGGAATTCACCACGGAGGCAATATCAAAGGTAACCATTTTGGATGCCGCAATCTGGTGCAAAATTTCAAGAAATTGCTCATCCGCGGCTTTCATCATAGTGGCTGGAATAATAAGAAATATCAGAAATAGGATTATCGAATAAAGTGATTTCATAAGCTCTTATACAAATAAGGCGGTTAGGAGTTTGAATCAGATATAGAACGGGAAGAAGTCAGCTTTTGCAAATAACTGTGGTCAACCAATACCTCGCGGGCCTTGCTTCCATCATAAGTGGAGACAACGCCGGCTTCCTCCAATTTATCAATAAGTCGAGCCGCTCGCTGATATCCAATACCCAGTTTTCTTTGTAGCAGCGAAACTGATCCCTGTTTATGCCTTATCACGGTTTCGGCCGCTTCAATAAAAAGAGGATCATTTAGATCAACTTCCTCTTCCGATTCGATTTCGGGTTTTTCCTTCTCTCCCTCGATTATTTCTTTTGTTGGGAACTGGTCATTTATAAATTTCACAAGTTGCTCGGTTTCGGCGCTGGAGATAAAAGCTCCGTGAATTCGGACCGGTTCCGGCTGCCCCGGCTGAAGAAAAAGCATATCACCATTACCCAAGAGTTTCTCCGCCCCATTACCATCAAGGATAGTGCGCGAGTCAATCTTTGAAGCCACCTGAAAAGCAACTCTGGCTGAGAAATTGGCTTTAATCAGTCCGGTAATAACATCAACTGAAGGCCGTTGCGTAGCCAGAATAAGATGGATGCCGACCGCTCGCGCCATCTGGGCCAGACGCGTAATTAGCATTTCAATGCGCGGTGACGAGGCCGCCATCATCATATCGGCCAATTCATCAACAACAACAATGATGTAAGGCATCATTTCATCGGGATTCTTCTGTCGGGTGTTAAAATCCTCGATATTTCGCACGGACTGGCCGGCCAATTTCTTATAGCGGTTTTCCATTTCCACGACCGTATCAGCAAGAGCTCTTTCCGCCCGTTTTGGATTGGTAACCACCGGGCGACCAAGATGCGGAATACCGGCATAAACAGAAAGCTCCAGCATTTTGGGATCAATAAAGATAAATTTCAACTGGCGGGGATGCAGACGATATAAAAGGGAAGTAATGAGTCCGTTAATACATACCGATTTCCCGGATCCTGTAGCCCCCGCGATTAGCATATGCGGCATTTTGGATAAATCGGCGACAAAAGGCTTCCCCGAAATCGTTTTGCCCATAGCCAGAGGCAACCGCAGACGACTGTTGGCATAGGCATCAGAGCCAATAATATCTTTCATATAGACCATTTGTGCGTTCTGGTTGGGTATTTCTACCCCCACCGCCGCCTTACCGGGGATCGGAGCGACAATGCGAATTCGCTTGGCCCT
>JAPLUS010000006.1 GCA_026397495.1 Candidatus Zixiibacteriota bacterium
TGCATCAATCTTCCGCCGCCGCCATGAGCCAGGAGAATATTGGGATAATCCGAAAGAGGAAGGGGACAACTGGGGGAAAATTCCTTTTTTTCCATCATAGGTTATTTCTCCTTCAACAAGCTCTCTTTTTCCCGTGGTGGAAGCCGACGATATCGATGATAGGCGGCACAAGCGCCTTCGGAAGATACCATGGTGGCTCCCAGCGGGTGCTCGGGATTACATTTGGTTCCAAAAGCCGGACATTCATAAGGTTTCTTTATCCCCTGCAGGATGCGGCCGCTGATGCATTCCGGTGGTTCAGGAATCTGGTGATCAGCTATACCAAAACGAAGCTCGGCATTAAAGGCGGCGTATTCCTCTCTTAATCCCAGTCCGCTATTGGGAATCTGTCCGATTCCCCGCCATTTGCGGGGAATGATTTCAAAAACGTCACGTATCAATTTCTGAGCCGGCCGGTTTCCTTCGCGGCTTACCGAACGGGAGTACTGATTCTCGATTTTGGCTTCCCCATTCTCAAGTTGCCGAACGCACATATATATTCCCTGCAAAATGTCAATCGGCTCAAAACCGGTAACAACGATAGGGACATGATATTTCTGCACCAGTGGCTCGTACTCAGTAAATCCCATAATAGTACAAACATGTCCGGCCGCAAGAAATCCCTCAACGCGATTCTCTTTGGCATTTAAAATGGCCTCAACCGCAGGCGGTACAAGGACGTGTGAAACTAACATTGAGAAATTTTGCAATCCCTGTTGTTTGGCCTGGAATATTGCCATGGCATTAGCCGGAGCGGTAGTCTCAAACCCGACTGCGAAAAATACCGTTTCCCGGGAAGGGTTAGCGTGGGCAATTTTGACAGCATCAAGGGGGGAATAGACTATCCGCACATCGCCCCCTCTGGCCCTGACCGTGAGCAAGTCAATCTTTGATCCGGGTACCCTCAACATATCTCCAAAAGAACAGAAAATAACATTGGGGCGCAGGGCGATTTCAATAGCCTTTTCAATCAGTTCAAGCGGTGTTACGCAAACCGGACAGCCGGGACCGTGTAATAACGTGATTTCTTTTGGCAGCAATTCATCAAGGCCATATTTAACGATAGCATGAGTCTGTCCGCCGCAAATCTCCATTATGGTCCAGGGGTGGATGGTTATGGCCTTGATGGCTTCCGCATATTGCCGCGCCACTTTGGCATCCTGATATTCATCGAGAAACTTTAACATTATTCTTCGGAATTAGATAGATTTTCGATTTCTTTGAGGTATTGAAAGACGCGCTCGGCTTCCTTCGGATCAACAACACTTATAGCTACTCCCACATGAGCCAAAACATAATCATCAACTTTTACCTCTGGAACGCAGGCAAGATTTATCTCCCTGATGACACCGCCGAAACTCACCCGGCCGGTCCGCATTATCGGTTCACCCTCATTTATGCTGATTACCTTTCCCGGTACTGCTAAACACATTTTATTATTTATTCCTACTTTCCATATGAGCTATTGCCACCGCCTGTCCCAGTGCGATGCCGCCGTCATTGGGCGGAATTCTCTGATGCCAATAGGGAAGAAATCCTTCGCCTTTAAGCCGCTGAATAATTCTCTCGGTCAAATATTTATTTTGGAAACAACCGCCGCTTAGGGCAACTGCTTTCTCTCCGAAGCGACGGGCCATCTCGATAACAATCTCCGCCATTGCATTATGGAATTTGGCCGCCATTATTTCTGTAGGCAAATGATTATGGACATCAGTAATTATATCAAGAATTATCGGTTCCCAGTCTATAATACAGATATTGGTTTTGTCATCTATCCGGAACCTGTAAAAGGCATTAGTGTCGGTTCCCTCCAGGGTATACTCCAACTCCATTGCGGCCTGTCCTTCGAATTTTATTTTCTGACGAATGCCAATAATTGATGCCACTGCATCAAACAATCGACCGGCGCTGGAAGTATAAGGTGAATTTATGGATTTTTCAAGCATTCCTATGAGAACCTCAAGCTCCTGCGGAGTAAATGCCTGGGTAATTGATAAATCTAACTTTCGGAGAAGCTCTGTGCCATATATTTGGAAAAGCAATCCGAGCGCCGCCCGGCGTGGCTCCCTGATGGCCTTTTCGCCGCCGGGAAGAGGAAAGGTTCGGAAAT
>JAPLUS010000400.1 GCA_026397495.1 Candidatus Zixiibacteriota bacterium
GATAAGTCCAAGATTAGTCATTATCAACTCCAAGGTAGGTTCGCTCCACCCCGAGAATTAAGCGCAGCGACATCGAAATAACACCCAAAGCTATTCCAATCATAATTGCTCTCTGACCCGCCAGATTGGGTGAGGACATAATCCAGATAGCCAGATTGGGAATTTGGAGAATTGAAAATGAATCGGGAATCCAGCCGGTAGCATAAACGCCCAGTGGTGTTCGTCCCAATAAAATAATAAAGGCGGCCACGAGCAGAATGGTCGCTTCCCTATTTTTAGCCCGGAAGGCGCGGTATGATGCCGAAGCGACATAGAACGCCAGTAGAGCATACATGGTTGAACCCAGAGGATAAAATATCCAATAGTAGAGCTGCTGGAACAGAGAGCCGGAGGCGGCTACATCGGCGGTAATGCCGCCGGCATTCCATATTTTGAAAAGTCCGGCCGCCAGCATAAGCAAGAAACCGGCCAGAGTAACGGTTGAAAATCTCCAGTCTTTCTGCTTTTTATATATTTTGTTGCCATGAATACGCACCAGATTTCCGCCTCCCAGAAAGAAGGCAAAGACGGCAATAATATCAAAATAGATAGAGAAATTCTCGCCCAATCGTTCGGCGGGCGGGAAAAAGACAGAGAGAATCAAAACCGAGCCAACCACCAGAGTAATAATGATCGGAATTTGCCGTTTCAATTTTTATCTGCCTTTCCCTAATTTTGTACCGTAAAGATTTTCTGCATAAAATCGTTAAGTCTGACAAAGAACGAACCGCCCCCGATTTGAGAAATAGTTGCCGCTATGACGCCCACGAAGATGACAATCATAGCAAAGAGTTTCCCCATATCCTGTCCTTTAAGCGAGCCGAGTTGCTTTGGCTCATTCGACAGATAAGCCGAGGCGGCAAAAAGCTCTTCGCCGATAAGAGTATAATCACAGGCCGCCACAAAGAATGGTAATTGTGCCGGCTGAGCGGTACCGGCAATTTGAATCGCCCCGATAGAATTACCGGTTTCGGCCAGAATCAGTGATTCCGCAAAAAAAGCCCCCAAATAAAAACAAGTAGCCGGCTTTTCACGAACCATAATGCCGTCCACCGCCGCCACATATCCGAACTGTTCATCGGTTATATAATTTACCATATTCTCACTATAAGCTTCAGGCCGTCCGGCAACCAGGTAGGCATTCCGAATTGTCTCCCGTGCCGTAGTCATAACCAGCGAGCGAGCGACCGGCATATTTATCTTGATATCATAATCGGCTACTACCTTGGCCACCCGCCCCAAAAGAGTAATACCGGCGATGGTCTGAACATCATCCATATCGTTTATACCGGGGACAAAGAGAATAGGGCGGCCCATTTCCGTTGCCCGACCGATAGCATCATCTATGGCGTCCAGGCCGGCGATTTTTCGGATAAACAGTTTCTTGCCCCGTTTGGCGTGGGATATAAAATATATGATGAAGCCGCTAATCAAGAGACCAATGACAAAAAGATTCAGAAGATTCCAGTTAATAAACTCTATCTGGGCATAAACCGGATCGGATATGCGGGAAAAAGAAGCTATGCCGCCGACATTGGCGGCAACTTGATAGCGGTAGCTTTTTCCTTTTTCGACTGAATTATCCTTGAAATAACCGGTCTCCGGAGGAACAAATCCCACGGAAACGAAATTGTCGGAGTTTCCCTCACTCCGAAATATTTCATACCCGCTGATACTGCCGATACCATGATCAGCGACCGATGGCCGCCAGAGAATTTCAATCATTTCACCGCGGTCATATTTGAAATCCCGGGCGACTATATCCGTGGGCGCGGGAATATTTATTTCGGACTTGCCGTCATTGGCCGGCTCCAACCCCAGACTATCAACAGCGGGAATCAGACTAAAACAGATAAGGATTGCGGTTTTTAGGGAGACGCTAAATTTATGGAAACCTATCATCACTACTTAATCAGCTTTAACCAGTCACCGAAGATGAAATCCATACGGCCGATTAAAAGCGACATACGGCTCATAACGGTATAGCCAAAGGAGGCTCCAAAAGTAATCATAATTGTCCAGATGCCGACTCTCGCCATACCTCCAAAGGCTCCCTTATGCTCTTTTGAAAAGAAGAAATAGACCAATCCGGTGAAAGTCCCGGCAGCGATCACTAAATTCCCAATGATGTCATATGTCGAGGCGGAAAAAATGGGCTGGTCAAATCTGGTGCTCAATAGTGGCATCAGAGTACTGGCCACCTGAAGCATTACATTCGAGGAAAAATAGTTAATAAGAGAGAAACCGGCCGTGGCACCTACCACAAAAGAAAGCGGCCAGCGGGAGATCCAGCCAATTTTCGGGATCAGCCGCAGCAACATCATAAAGCCGAGAACCGCTCCGATATATAGCGTATAATCGGGATTTTCCCGGCGGGTAACACCGATCCAGAAAAGTCCCAGGATATTATCGAAGAAAAGAGCTACAAACCAGTATCCGGCAGATATCCCGACAAAAATCGATTCGCAGACCTTGTACCAGGGATTATCCCGATAGAGAAACGAAATAATTCCCAGAGTAAAGAAAGCAGCTACCCAGATTCCAAAGATCTCCATTATTTATACTTCCTTCTTACTTTTCTTCTTTTCGCCCAGGAAATAGGCGGCGTTTCCAATTATAATGAAGGCAATTACGATGACATGGGAGAACGACTGGGGAAGCATATAAAACGTGGCGCTTCCGGTTTTCCCGGTTGCCCTCTCGAACTCAGCCGCACCACTCAACCCGCCCAGAAGCCCTTTCAACTGACCGGCCCGAAGATACGGATACATACCGGTGGCCTGAACGCCGGTATTGCCGGCGCCAACCTTTAGGCCATAGCGGTCTACCGCCACTTGTACCCATTCTACGGTGCCGGGAACTCCAGCCGAAAGGTTAAAAGAGTAGTCAATATTGGAAAAATTGTTAACACCTTTTAAAAGCGGAATGGAATCATAAGGAACTCCATCAACATCCCGCGGAAACATACTTTTGAAACTGGTTCCCATCCTTTGAATAACAAATTCATTTCCAGTTTGATAACCGAGATTCACATAATCGACCCGACGCTGAAGATTTTTTGCCACGATCGCCGGATCTTGAAGTGCTATTTGCAGGGCAAGTTCGGCCTGCTGGGGTCCTTGCGGCCAAAGACCCATAATTATAATCTTAAGATCCCGCTCCAGGCAAAGACGGAAGAACGATTCCGCCATCGGCTGCAACTCGGGCGCCGAGGCCGGGTCGTAATCGAAAGTGGCCAATACTTTCGAACCGGGCTTGAGCTGTGCCACTGATTCATAGACAATTTGTACTTCCGGCGAGACCCTGATCGGCTGCGAGACATTCATAAAAAAAGGAAGAACAACGGCGATGCCCACAAAGAGGAATACGATCCGCCGGCCGACGAAATGGCCATTGATGGTCCTGACAAGTATATAAACCAGCGCCAGGAAAATCAGCCCGATAATGATATAAGAGACATTGGTCGAGAAGGCAACCGGTTTGGGGACAAATAGAATAAGATATGCAACGGCCAGGCCTACGGCGCCATAGACCAGGATATCTTTTCTCATTTCTTATTCCCCCCCCAGGTATGAACGCTCAAT
>JAPLUS010000210.1 GCA_026397495.1 Candidatus Zixiibacteriota bacterium
CGGCCTATATGGCGGTTTGGTCAAAAACCGGAAATGCCGTCGGGGAGGACAGGGACATATTGCTGCCAAGTTCAATTTATCTCAAACAGAACTACCCCAATCCCTTCAATCCTTCGACGACCATCGAATATTCACTTCCTATCCGATCTCACGTGATCATTGACATCTATAATATTCTCGGGCAGAAAATAAATACGGTAGTTGATAGAACAGAGTCTATGGGCAATCATTCTGCCGGCTGGAATGGCCTAAATTATGAAGGGAAGGCGGTCAGTTCCGGGATATATCTATATCAAATCAGGGCCGGCAACTATGTCGAAACCAGGAAAATGCTGCTGCTGAAATAGGGAAGAAAACAGGAATTAATATCTAACCATCTATCTAAGAGGGATAAACGATAAGTCGAAATAGGTCGCCCATGGAAAGACCTCTGTTAATAAATATATTTCATCAGCGCCGCCATGAATCTTCTAACTGTAAAGCTCATGCAGGATCAATTTTAGCTTCTGCGTCTTTCCTCCACGTGCAATTTCAAAAGTAAGGACAGTGCCCGGTTTTTCCTTAAGAAGATTTTTTAGGGCAACTATTCCCCCCAGATAACCGACATCGATACCATTGACTGATTGAATGATATCATCGGCCTTGAATCCCGCTTTGGCGCCCGGCGTATTGGGAGCGACAAAATATATCTGCATCTTGCTGTCTTCGGTAAGACCAACCTGCAAGCCACTGTTATCGAGTGGGAGAGCTTTGCCAAAATCGGTCCCCTTTTCGACAATCACCCGTTCCTTCTTGTAGTCAAGGTACAGTATGAAATTCCGCAGAAGGGAATTGCCGATATTCCCGGCGAGCTCTTTACCCCCAAAAGCACCCTTGGTCGCCTCCAAGCCCCAGGTAATAACCGGCTTTTCCACTGTGAATCCACCAAATTCTATTTTCTGGAATTGTGTCTTGCGCTCCTTGAAAGAACCGCCGGCGCCGAAACCGAGGCAATCGATACCGGAGTGATTCAGAAATCCGTTCGTCTCGGCAAAGGGATAATGAAAACTGGTTTCGCCGGCGCCCAGATCGAGATTCCAGAGGCCGCCGTATTTCCCATCGACAGTCAGCGGGAGGTGAAACATATTATTCTGTGATACCGGGGCGCTGAGAATGGTTCCCGATCCGTCATAATTGAAACTATCGGGGTGATAAAATGATATTCTCTCGTTAGCGTAATCAATTCGGGTCACCAGTCGGGAAAGGAAATCGTAACCAAGTATCCCGCCGACATTAAAGCCAACCCATTTTTTTATCAGCCGGCTGATATCAATGACCGCCACTTTCTGCGAATCGAACTCAAGACCGTCGATGTTGAACTGCGGCAGGACGGCAAAGGAAACATCAACCAGATTGCCCGCTCCCTGCCCTTTGATATTCCCTTCTGTTTTAATTCCTAACTCGGCGGCATACTTGCTGTCGAGAACGGTGTTCCCGGCGCCGGACTCGAGAATCCAAAGGCGGCTGCGGCCATTGACTGTCACGTACAGATATATATGATTGTCGATGAATTGAAAGGGAATATTCTCGGCGCTTTTGCCATCAGCAAAACGGAAATCGCTGACATCCTGCGGGGGTGGTTCGAAAAGAGTGGTGTCAATCGGGATATTGGTTTCGATCAACGTGAATTTCGTATTGATGATCTGCCCAATCGACTCAAGGATCGATCTCTGAGTAAAAGCATACAAGACACCGTTGACCGGGCGATAGTCGGAGAAAACGACCTTGATTTCCCTGTCAGGCTGCTTGCTGGCCGCTTTCATGAGATAGAAACTTAGAGTGTCATAGTAATTGATAATAATGTCTTCATTAATATTGTTGGCGATTTTGACCATGTAGCAGGGTGCACCGGCGGCGGTATCTATCCCTTCGAAGGTGATTTTGAAATTCTTCGAATCCCGATTTAAATGGTCGTATTCGGCCATGAGCAGGGCCACCTGCCGTTCTTTGAGAGATTTTTCATCACGGGCGATTTGCAGCTTGCCATTATGGTCGACGCCCCAACTGAATTGCCCGTTGTCGCCGGAGGTTTGCTTGAGAATCTTAAGGTCGACACTCTGCCGACTTTTTATGGGGATTTCGCTCCACTGGACAAAGGAACCTTTGAGGCCGGCTCCCTCAATATCAATGTTCCCTTCGATATGAGTTGTCTTTTGGGCTTTGATTTTGTCCATCCCGCCCGAGGCCTAGTAGGCGCGGTTGAGAATTTCGTAAGGGTCGCTCAGGGCGGCCCGGCTTTCAGTTCCCATTAAAATTACGGCCAGAAGGCAGAGAGCGGCTATGATTATGCGGCGCATGGTTTACTCCTTTTCAAGAAATTATTTCGTCATCAATTAAACTGCCTTAGATACGATTTACAAGGGGAGATGTTTCCCGAATCTTTAGGTTTCCGAAAATCTTGTCGCCATGAATTTTCCATGATTTCGTCTTCGAGGGTGCCTATTTCCCCAAAAGCCTAATCAGGATTCGCCGGAGGAAGAGTGTACCAGGCTGGGTTTAAAAATATCTTCAATTAACTTGGGGGTCAACCGGACTTTAGGTTTTTTCTTCTTTTGTTTCCCCCGCCGATTGCTCGTACTCGGCAACCAAAGTCGAAACGAGTCCCTTGACAGAAACAATCTCGTTGACCCGGTGGACATTGGCGCCGGCGAAAGCAAAGCCGTTGCGGAATCGGCCTCGTTTGGCGCTCATGAGCGCGTACGCAATGCAATAAGGGGAATTTTTATAGTCACACGTCAGAATACAGTGGTACGGGCACCGGTAAGGTTTCTTGATTCCCTCGCCGACATCGTCGAGGTACCGATTGCGGATCGCCCGCCCCGGCATTCCAACCG
>JAPLUS010000407.1 GCA_026397495.1 Candidatus Zixiibacteriota bacterium
AATCTGTGCAATTGCGATGGAAACTATCCCCGGCTACATAGGCGAAACTGATCGGCAATACTTCCCCGGATTTCATATTAAAAGGCCCAAAAGACAGCAAATAACGGGTGTCAAAACCATCGGCGATATTACCAGCCAACATAGGATTTGGGGAAAACCATCCATTATTGGAATAATCTTTGGCCGAATAAATCTGATCATAGTCGAATTCCTCAT
The DNA here is from genome assembly GCA_026397495.1 of Candidatus Zixiibacteriota bacterium. Classification (GTDB taxonomy): domain Bacteria; phylum Zixibacteria; class MSB-5A5; order GN15; family PGXB01; genus JAPLUS01. The sequence goes on from JAPLUS010000407.1 coordinate 217, forward strand.
GCCGCATTATGTAGTATTTATTTTTATCGCCCGAGGGAGTGCCCAGAAAACCGCCAAAATCCCGAAAGGGATCCTCAACGGAATTCTGCATTCTTGGACCAAAATCCAAATTTACGTTAGTACCATTGGATACCCACCAATTAAAGGAATACTTCAATGTATCGGCGTTGGGAGTCCGCACCACCCGAGTTGCGGTAACAGCAGGCAATTTGAATGTCTCCTTAGAACAGGGCTTATCTTTATCCGCGTCAGTTTTCCCGTCATTGTCAGCAATCCAGGCGAGATTAACCGTATCAATAAAACCGCATCGGCCCGTTGGGTCTTGAGGCGATGAGATGGCGCGCCTAAAACCACAGATATCGTCCGTTGCATCGTCCGTTATATACTCTGTTGTACCCACATCGCCATCAACATAAAGACCCATATAGACTATATTCAGTTTCTTTTCCCCGATATTTTTTATGGAGTAATCAAAAAGTATAAAATCCTCGGCATAGGCATAGCTCCAGGCAAAACTGCGTTGAGTGACTTCGATATTAAGTGGTTTATGAGGACGATTGTCAGTAGGATCAATCCTCAAAAAGCTCGGATTAGTTAGCGTATCCGTATATACTGCAATGAGGTCTTGTTCAGATATGGCATCAATATCACCTTTGATAATTGAACGGCGCTGTATGGCTCCGTAGGGACATATCTCCGAAAACATTTCCTCGATAGTGGGGTTTTCCCAGCCATCGGCTCCGACCGACACCAAAGTATCTCTACCTACCACAGCCCCAATCCAAAAAGCCCCGCCAAAAAGATAACTGCCCTTACCGGGATTAGGATAAGTGGCAGATGGAGCCTCCAAACCGGTAAAGGGATCAATGACGGTTTGACCGGGTACGGCCACGAAACCGGTGCCAAAAGTTCCTCGATTGGTTATAGTTAGACCCAGTTTCCCGATATCGTGGACGCCTATCTCCAAGCAAGGCGAACTTGCCGTTATCTTTCCGACCCGATAGTCTGTCTTCGCTATGTCACAAAGGGTTCGGCCATAGGAGATATTTGATAGAAAAATCATTAATAAAATATTGACTGGAAGCACAACCGCTAATAATTCTCTTCTTTTCATATAACTCTCGCCAAAAAAGTTTTACCTATCCCATTACATCAGACGAATTAAGGCCGGATTCTATTCAACGGAATATTTTCCGTCTTCCATCAATAATTCTAAAATTTAGGGAATGATAAACCTCCTGGCAAGTTTTTTTCTTTCGAATCTGGACAAGTTTTGTAGGTCAAAATCCTCTCGGGAGAAGGGTGCGGCGCTGATGGGTGGTTTTGACATTTATATTTAAAAAGTCAAAAGCCTTCGGCATTTTGACCTACTTTGCTAGAGGGTGAATTCGGAGAATAGAGAAAATGTCGGGTTTCTCATTCCGACTATCGTCGGAATTCGGAACGCCGACCTACTACTGGATTCCCCCAAAATATGAAATAAATAAAAAAGGGAACAAGATTAGCTCTTGTTCCCTGAATTGGATAATAGTTCTATCTACATAATAATGACCAGTTTGCCGATCTGGTTGCCATATTCAGATTCAACCGTGTAGTAGTAAATCCCCGAAACAACCAGCTGTGTATTGCGGGTAATCATATCCCATTGGTGATGCATACTGCCCGGCGAATCCTTCGTCATATTATGATCCAGCTCACGAATCAAATCACCGTCAAGCGAGAAAATCTTAATCTTGCACTTATGAGGCAAGTTGGTAAAATGTATCAGGTGAGAACGGTCAGCACCCGCATCAGCCTGATTGCGACCCTCAAAATTACCGCCTTCCTGATTGCCATAATTGCGGTCATTCCGGTAAGGATTGGGAT
>JAPLUS010000086.1 GCA_026397495.1 Candidatus Zixiibacteriota bacterium
GATTGTAAAAATAGTACAATTGAAAATTAGACTGGTCAATCGTATTTATCAGATCGGTAGCAAGGGATATCTGATGTTCTCCCAAGTAGTCGGAGAAGACAAAAATAGACTGTCCCCGCAATCCAAAGAAGGTATCATAGGAAAAGCCGCCGCTGACATAGTCGGGAGTAAATTTTGCCTTATACTTGCGTACAATATATTCGCCATTAGGGAGTTTATTGATATTGGCCACCGAGTCAAATACTTTCATTTCCCGCCCGGAAAGATAGTTCTTCTTCCCGCCCGTGCTGTCGGATACATTTTCAAAAAGATGTCCCAGCGGATCTTTCTTTTTCTCTTCACGAGAAACATAAACATAATCGCCGTCTTCGATACGAGTACTATCGGCCAACTTTTTCTGTAGGGCGATACTGTCAGCCGCTGCGGAATCGACGGTTTGAACCACCTTGATGGTATCAGCGGCAGTCGGGCTGTCCTTAGCGGACGCTTTGGGCTTATTATATCGCCCCATAACAAAGTCGGTTGGCGATAGAATTCCGTTGGTGCCGGCCAACTGTATATTTTTGATCAAGAAAATATCAAAACCGGCCTTATTGAATGATGAAAAGGCAATCTGTTTGCCGTCGGGCGACCAGGTTGGCGAGCCAACTCCGGTAAGAATGTCGGTAATGGCGAAAGTGGTGGATGAATCAATCGAGGTTATATAGAGATTATCAATTCCATTTCTATTAGAGACAAAACATATCTGTTTGCCGTTGGGCGAAACGGCCGGCTCGCGATTCTGTCCCGGCCCGACCATAAGGGGAGTAGTTTCCCCTGAGACAACATCAAGTGTAAAGAGATTATAGTTGCCATAACCGAATCTGTTATACATAGTCCGATAGTCTACAGAATCGGCTGGTTTGTAATCCGGATTCTTCAAAATAAAGTCATTATCCGGATGGGGACGATCGGAAGAAAAAGTAAGCGTTTTGGAATCAGGGAACCAGGAAGGATCAATATCGTCATAGCTATCGCGCCGCAGGAAATAGGAGGAGTCGCTATTAATATCATAGATTACAATATCCCTTTGGCTTTCCGCTAGAGCTGAGAAAGCGATTCTTTTTCCATCCGGAGACCAGGTCGGGGAGAGGATGCTTTTAAAATCAAAGAATTTTCTCTTATAAATTTTCTTGTTTTTGATAGTCAAAAAATAAAGAGCATCCTGACCATCTGATTTGGCCACGAAGGCTATTTCCTTACCGTCCGGTGAAAAAGTAATACCGGAAAGGTAAGAATGAAGTGATTCCAGATCACCGGTTCGTTCCCCTTTGACCAGTCGCTCGATTTTATGACCGTCGGTAGCGGAAATAAGATAGATTTCAATATAATCGGATTTATCCGAGAAGATCGCCAGTTTGTCGCCCTGCGGAGAAAATATAGGCCGTTCATTAAAATGGGATCCGTCTTTCTCGTGATCGGTCAGCGCCTTGCCGATTTCCCCCGGTTCTTTTCTCTTGGCTATCTCCGGCCAGTACCGCCGTTTCATCTCTTTGGAAAAACCCTCCCATAACTCTTCATTCGTTATCCCCATTGTCCCTTTAAGGGTTTTATTCATTGTCAGTTGTGATTTTCCTCGGGCCGGTATTTCCCCCATTTTCTCCATTCCATACTTGTCGACTATATATTGAATCAGCGCCTGCCCTTCCTTATAGGCGAGATAACCATCAAGGTAATCAAGCGGCGCCAGATAATTATTAATTGTGGCATCACGAACAACCATATCGGCAAAGTAATCCCAGCCATAGCGGGAACTGTATTCAGCGTACCCCTCGGCAAACCATAAAGGAAGCTCGAAAAGCCGTTGTCGCGACAGAAGTGATGAAAACATATTGCCATAAATCATATCATAGATAACGGCATGAGTGAGTTCGTGATGCAATACATGTCGGAAATCCTCGGTGGAAC
>JAPLUS010000095.1 GCA_026397495.1 Candidatus Zixiibacteriota bacterium
CAGGTCCTTGATTTTTCACGGGCAAGCAGAACCAAAACCAGAGAAATTGATTTTAATTTGCTGGTCGCCAAAACCAGTGATCTTCTCTTAACGAAAATCAGACACCGCCGCCAACCGCCGCTTCTGAATTTGGCTGATCAAAAGCTCTGTATTTGGGGCAATCCCGACCAACTGCAACACGCTCTTCTGCAATTTATGATAGTTACCATGGAAGATATGACCGATGAATGTTCTATTGAATTGGCCACCCGGCGAGTCGAACAAAATATAAGACTGACTATTGGTTTTAATGGGCAAGAAGAAGTGCGCGCGAGAGTAGACAAGACCCTAAGGCAAATATTTGGAAATCCTACGGGGACGCAAAGACTCTCCATTATTGTTGCGGGAGAAACCATACGGTATCATGGCGGCGATTATGGCGTAGAAAGCTTTCAAGAAAATCTTCCCAAGTTGTATATAGAATTACCTCATTTCAAGGGAGTTGAAAATGCATCGGCTTCTAATAGTTGATGATGAAGATCATATCCGGAAGTTATATCGAGACTTTTTGATTCGCGAGGGGTACGAAGTAAAAACGGTCGCCAGCGGAGAGGAAGCGCTGGATATGGTCGCCACCGGCAATTTTGATCTGGTTGTGTTGGATATTGAACTGGAAGATGCCAGTGGACTGGATATATTGAAACAGTTTAAGGAAAAGCATCCCCACCTTCCGATAATTCTCAATTCCGCCTACTCGACCTATAAGTCTGATTTCAATACCTGGCTGGCCGACGCCTATATTCAAAAATCTTCCGATATAAAACCTCTTAAAGATAAGATCAAGGAATTGGTTGAGATATGACCGGGGAAATTGATAAAAGCGACCAAGAAGCCAAAAAGGATTGGTTTATTGAAATTGATGAACTTGCCTCTCAGGTCAAAACTCTGGCGTTGAATCTGGCGATTGGTTTGGCTCAGGCCAAAAATGAAATGAGCGAACTAACCTATCTTGAACCGGAATTTACCAAACTAATTAACGGCTCGGTCGATGTCATCAGAGAGGTAATGGCCATCCTGAAAACTTTCCGCAATGAGGACAAAATGGTTTACTCCCCGCCCTCTAATAGCGATAAACTTGACCGGATTGAGGTGGCTCTCAATGAAATACTCAGTCTCAGTCAGGGAGTTCTAAAGACCATTGCCGATATAAAAAATAAAAACAGGAAAGTTGACAATTATAGATGAAAGAGATAAGCTTTTCAGATAAGTATTGCATGGGGGCGATGTTATGTACATAGAGAAAATGCAAGAAATGGCTCGTCGTCGGGGAAGAGCTTTTAAGATTCTAATAGTTGATGATGAACCATGGGTGAGGGATGTCCTTGATCAATTCTGTCGGATAACCAATACGCTTGAAGTTGATATGGCCGAAAACGGTAATGAAGCCATCAGCAAGATCACCAGTTTTGATTATGATTTGGTAACTATGGATTTGGTTATGCCGGAGATGGCGGGCGTTGATGCCGTGGCGAAAATCCGAGAAATCCGTCCTCATTTGCCAGTTATTGTGATTACCGGGAATGCCACCGAACGGTTGATAAATCAGGCCGGTGTTAAGGGAGCCACCTCACTTTTGCATAAGCCGGTTGCCCTTGAGGATTTTATCGCCGAATTGGTCTCGACTCTGGAAAAAACTGCTGTCGCTTAATCAATATGGAATCGACGATTTTCATTCTTATTGTTGATAATGATATCCAGGTGCGCAATAGATTGGGGCAGTTACTCAAAAGAAGAGGATATGAAATAGCCGGGGTTAATACTGACGAAGAAGCGCTCTCTTTTTTAAAGTCCAATAATGTTGATCTCATTATTATTGATCTGGCGTTACCTGGAAAATGCGGATTTGATTTGCTACCAACCGTAAAGGAAACTTTTCCCGAAATAGCTATTATTGCTGCGACTCCCTATGGGGATGCACATTCAGTAAAGAAGGCGCTCAAAATGGGCGCCGATGAATATTTGACAAAACCTTTCAGAGATCAGGAAATCACCCTCGTTGTCGAGCGGGTCTGTTGGAGATTTTTATCCCATCAGAGCCGTCCCAGTCCAATTCCTATCCCATAATTATCCAAAATTTGGCCTGACTTGCGCCGTCGGGAATCCTTTCCCGACGGAACATTTTGCAGTCAGGAAGTCCGCCGTGGCGGACTGACTGCGCGTGAGGGTTTCGAAATGGTGAACGAAGCAGTTGTAGATACCGTCTTAGCTGTCAAGTGCATAATTGGGATTGAAGGTAGTTTTATTTTTAAGGATAGCCTGAATCAT
>JAPLUS010000444.1 GCA_026397495.1 Candidatus Zixiibacteriota bacterium
AGTTTTTTAAATACACGATAGAGAGAATTGCCAATGGCCGTCGAGCGCAGATGTCCCACACCAAAAGGCTTGGCGATATTGGGAGAGGAATAATCTATAACAATATTTTTGCCCTGCCCATCTTCACCTGAGCCATACATATTATTGCGGCGCTGAATATCTCTAATCGCATATTCCGCCAGCGCTTCTGTTCTAATGCGGCAATTGTTATAGCCGCCAACCGCCGAAAAACTCAGATATGAATACTCTTTGCTTTCTTGCGTCAACATATTTTGAGTTTTAGATAGAACCGCATTTATCTCGGCGGGATTTATTTTTAAGCTTTTGGCGAGATCAAACAGCGGCAGGGTATAGTTTCCCATCTGCCGGTCTTTTGGAAACTCCAATCTATGGTATAAATCATCCGGCTTGAAAATATATAAATCCGGCATCTTGGATATTAAATCGGGATAGACAAGTCTGAAGGCTCTTGAAGTAATGACCGCCGCCAGCAATTTGAATCTATCTTCTGCCATCTTTAGTCTTTCTTCAGCATCTTGAAGAAAATAGAATGGCTATCTTTTGATATTTCAAAGAGAAATTTATCATGCAGATTTTTTTCCGATTCGACCGAGAGTTCCCTAAACAGATCCTCCAGGAATTCCTGCGAATTGATACCATTTATTTCGGCGAAGTCGGCCGCCGGAAAAGCAAACCCGGATTTCTCCGGTGTTGATTCAATAAGCATTTTATGAATAATATTGCCATTAATACTTTTTTCCGGGTACAACTCACGCAATGTCAGATGCAGTTGTCTGGCCAAGTCATCCCGAGTCAGCCGAAACTGAAAGTCTTTCATCATGAGGGAATCTCCACCATAAACCCGCCGGTTATTTTCTTTTCAGATTTCCTAAAGAAAAGATAATACAAAATAGCTGATATGATGTAAAGAATAACCGCTATCATTAAGGGCAGGGTGTAACCATGTTTTTCTATCAATTTTCCTCCGATGGCAGTCGAAATCATCCACGAGGAAGTCCAGGCCAGGGTCATTAAGGCGTTTACTAACGCCTGTTCCGACCTGTTCACCATCTCCATACCAAAATTAGTTCCGATCGGCTGGGCCATATTCATTAGGGCGCCTCTGGCAAGAAAAGCCGCAAAGGCCAAGGGAAGCGAATAGGTGAACGCCAGAATTATCATAAAGGGAATGGATAAAAGCTCCGTCGCGACAATTGTTTTCACCATACCGAATTTGCGTGCCATAACCGGCCCGGCCAGAATGCCCATAAGCATGGCGGCGTTCACCGCAAAGAAAAATAGCCCAATTTTACCCGGCGGCTGATTAAACCTATCCCGAAAATAGAGATTAAGGAACGGAATGATTAATCCCGCCCCCAGACCAACAAAGAATTGCGGTGTCAGGAGTTTGGCATATAATTTAAACTGAGTCTTGAACAAACCAAATGAAAAATCGGCCTCTTTGTCTTCCTCTGTCGGTCCCGTGGTATCAATCATAAAAAATGGTATCAAAGCAAAAAACCCGGCACCGACGGCAATAATAAAGGTCCATTGGTAAGCGTTCACCAAGCTTGGCATAGTCCTATATAAAATGGATACCAGCCAGCCGGAGGTTAGCGAGCCAACCATCCCGGCCATTAGGGTTACTCCAAAACCAAAGGAAAAAACATAAGTTCGTTCTTTCCGGGTAGAATTACGCATAAAAAATGGCGCGGTGGCAATACGATAGAGGGTCACGGCCATACCGGACATAAGCGAAATGGGAAGCAATATCTTCGTTACCGGCAGACGAGACAAAAGCAGCAATGAAATAGTATAAATTATGGTAGAGCACAGAAGTGCCATTTTCAACTTCATCCGGCGCAGCGCCAAGGCCGCCGGTATGGCAATTATAGTTGTCCCCAGCGCCCCGGCTGATAATAAATCTCCAATAAATGATTCACTGGCTCCCCTTTCCTTCAGATAAAGATTGAGGAGAAGCTGCCCGGCTGCGGCCGTCAGACTAATCAGGAATGAGCCTATAAGAAACTTGCGAACATTGGGAGTGAAAAGGCGAATATGTCCCCAGTAGTCCTTAATCGAATCTATTATCTTTTGTCGCATCAATTGAAAGGCCAAAATACTTTTGGCCTATTATTAATTCTTTTTTTCGTGAATAACATCAGGCCAATATTATCAGAGGAAATATTGCCCCTGGCAAATAAATTCTACGGGGCCGGTCAAATAGATATTATTATCTTTTTCATCCCAATCAATGAAGAGAGAACCGGATGGAAAAACGACTTCGGCCTGACGATCCAAAACGCCATTCAATACGCCGGCCACAACCGCCGCTGCCGCACCGGTACCGGATGAACCGGTGGCTCCGGCGCCCCGTTCCCAATCGTTAAGAATCAATTTGTCATGGCGGATAATTTTGGCAAATTCAACATTTGTCCGATTCGGAAAATGGCGATCGGTTTCAATCTTTCGAC
>JAPLUS010000169.1 GCA_026397495.1 Candidatus Zixiibacteriota bacterium
ATCCAGTTTGGTTATAATTATTCCATTACATCCAACCGCTTCGGCGAAGACTTTAACCTGTGAGAGAGCGTTTTGACCCGTGGTACCGTCAATTATTAATTTGGTGAGAACCTGCGCCGGTGGAATAACCTTCTCTGTAACGCGCCGTATTTTTTTCAATTCCTCCATCAAATTAGATTTGGTATGCAGGCGTCCGGCGGTATCAATGAGTAAGTAATCAATATTACGGGCTCTGGCGGCGGTAGCCGCATCAAAAGCAACTGCGGCCGGGTCGGTACCAGGTAGAGCTTTAATAAAATCAACTTGGGACTTCTCCGCCCAGGCGGCCAGTTGCTCCACCGCCGCGGCCCGGAATGTATCGCAGGCCGCAATCATAATCTTTTGTCCCTGATGCCGGAAATAATGAGCCAATTTGCCGATCGTAGTCGTCTTGCCGGTTCCATTGACACCGGCAATTAGCCACACTTGCGGTCGGCTATCTGTAACCATCCCTGCCGATCGGCAGTGTTTTTCAAGAATACCTGATATTTCGTCTTTAAGAAGAGCATAAATAATACTGCTATCAGTCACCTTCTCCTTAGTTGCGGATTGGCGAAGATTATTGATTATCTTATCTGTTGTTGCCAATCCGATATCTGCCTTTAGGAGAATTTCTTCGATCTCATTAATCAATTGTTGGTCGAGTTTTCTGCCGGCAATAATCTGACCAATTCGCCCCAGAAGCGAATTACGAGTTTTGGAGAGAGACTCCCGCAGTCTTTTTAGCTCAGATAACATTCGATATCTAATATTAGCAGGGGGGTATATCTATTCCGTATTATGCTCTTCCGTAGGTTGATCTATGTCCACAATTATTCGGTTTTCTGCGGATTCCGATATGGTGTGTTGCGGGTGATGGTCGACCGCATCAAGGGAACTATCGATAAGAGATTCTTCATCTTCATTGAAGCGTACGGAAACCACACGAGAAATACCCGGCTGTTCCATAGTAACACCATATAATATATCCGCCGCATTCATCGTAATCTTATTATGAGTGATGATAATAAACTGGGTTTGATCGGAAAACGACTTAATCATTTTGAGAAAGCGATGAATATTGGCATCATCCAAAGGCGCATCGATTTCATCAAGAATGCAGAAAGGAGAAGGCTTGACCAAGTAAATAGCGAATAATAATGAAATCGCCGTCAGGGCTCTTTCGCCGCCGGACATCTGGGCAATTGAAAGAAGTCGCTTGCCTCGCGGACGGGCGGTAATTTCAATGGGTGATTCCAAGGGGTCTTCCGGATCCAGAAGCTGGATATCGGCGTCGCCGCCGGTGAAGAGTTCCTCAAAGACTAACTTGAAATTTCCCCGAACCTTTTCGAAAGTTTCCTTGAAGAGGTTTTTAGCCGTCACATTTATCTTTGTCATTGTAGATTGCAAGGTTGATTTGGCATTAAGAAGATCATTCATTTGGGCGGTAAGGAATTCCTGCCGCTCTTTATATGTATGATATTCCTCTAATGCGAGAAGATTAACGGCGCCGAAATTTTTGAGCATCTCTTTTAATTCAGTTGTCTTGTCAACGGCTTTTTCTATAGGAATGTTGGGATCAGGAGCCTTAACCTCAATGGTCTCCAGGTCAGTATCATATTCGTCCCGTATCCTCTCAACCAAAGCCCTTATCTCCGAATCAATTTCGGTCAATCTTAGTTCGCTTGAATGCAAATGATTCAGACCTTCTTCTCGAGATTGTCGTAGATTTTTTATTTCCTTTTCACGAATTGTCAAATCATCCTGAAGCGAACTATGGGCTTGACGAATATCGGTTTGCTTTTCAATCAGACTCGAGCGACTGTCAAAGGTCGCCTTTAGCTCTTTCTCCAAGAGGAAAGTTTTCTCTTCGGAACCTTTTATTTCATCGGAGGCGGTGGCTATCTCGGCGGATTTGCTTCTGGCGGTCGCCTCAATCTCAGCCATCAATTCCTTTGTATGGCGTATTTGGCTCTCAAGCTGCTGCCGCTTGCTTTTAAGCTCTATCTGGCGAATCTGAATTGATGATAATTGACTCTGTATTTCCTCTGATTTCTTCTCCAATTCTCCAATTTTCAGGTCATGCTCATTTAATTTGCCTGCCAGTGTTTTTTTCTCTTGAGCAAGCTGGTCATAATTTAGAGTCAAATTATACTGTCGGTTCCTCAATAATTCCAATTTTTCAGATAGAATTTGTCGCGCTTTGTCTACTCGCAACAGCTCATTTTTGGCAGTTTGAAGCTCAAATCCTCTTGTCGTTAGCTCCTTTTCGATTCTCTCCGCATCCTCTTTCTGTTTTTCAATATCCAGCGTGATAGATTTAACCTCGGCTTGTCTTGCCGCCAGAAAAGCTGTAACTTTATTACGAGCTTCCTTGAGATCATTAATTTCCGTTCTTAATTCTGCCAGTATTTTTTCCTGCTCGGTCACCTTTTCTTTGCGCCCGAATAATGATAATCCTTCATTGGATCCGCCGGAAAGGAT
>JAPLUS010000245.1 GCA_026397495.1 Candidatus Zixiibacteriota bacterium
TTGCTGGGGAAGGTCGAAGATGCCGAAGCTATCGGTCTCTTGAAAAACCCGGCTGATAGACCATATCTAACCCGTCCCCTTTTATATCTGCTCAGTCATAATACCTCGCCGGTTTCGGTCAAGCGGTTCTCTCTGTCGCTAGCGCGCCAAGCGGCTCGCCGCGGCGAGCCGCCCAATGAACTCATCGCCGCCCGGATGTACCTCCGCTCGGAAAACCTTGAAGAGGGTTATGACACCGTTTGGAATACCGCCGGCCATCTTATTACCGGCAACCAATACCCGGTTGCGCTGGATCTATTGTCGGCTCTGGAAAAGCTCTGCCGCCTCCGAAACACTGTCGAAAAATTAAAAGTGGTCTTGATGAAAAAGGCCGACATCGAAAAAACCACCGGCAATACGGTCGCCGCCGAGAAAACCTATCAGAGCATTATCGAGCTATACCGCGATTCTACACCGGATAAACTCCTTGGCGAGACCTACAAAGACCTCGGCGATCTCTACAAAATAAAGCAAAATTTCCAGGACGGGATTGACGCCCTCCATAAAGCCGAAAAAATATATACGGGATTAAATGACCAGCTGGAGCTTTCCCGAACGCTTAATAATATCGGCAATATATATTATATAAGCAACCAATGGGATCCGGCCCTTGCCTATTACCGCAAAGCGCTTAAGATGGAGCGCTCTCTGGGCGCCATCTCAGATATCGCTGTTACCTTGAGTAATATAGGCGTTATATTTACAAGGCAGGCCCGCTTGGAGCGGGCCATTCGGCTCTTTACTCTTTCATTGAACATGCATAAGGAACTTAAGAATCCGGAGGAAATTGCCCGCGCATTGAATAATAGAGGATATGTTTATCGGGAGAGCGGCAAATTCAATAAGTCTGTTCAAGACCTGCAGGAATCGCTTCGAATTCAACGCCGATTGAATCAACGGCAGGAGATCCTTAAAAATTTGGAAAATCTATCACAGGTAATGATACTCGCCGGCCACCCCAGAGAAGCTCTTGAATTCATAAGAGAAGGCAGAAAACTGGCCAAGGAAGCAGACTATGTCAATTCGATAGGAATATTCGCCAGTCTTTTGGCCGCCGCACAGAAGCGAATGGGATTTTATGGAAAAGCCAAGGAAAATGCCGCAAGGGCCATTGATATAGGCAGTCGTATGGAGGATAAGACGGATCTCACGGTATGGATGATTAACATGAGCGACCTCTATCTAAAGCTTAACCAAAGAGAGAATGCCCGCCAAGCCATTGAAGAGGCAATAACTCTGGCAAACAAGACCGAGAACAAGAAATTTCTTTTAACTGCTTATTCTATAAAGGGTCTTATTGAAAATGATATGAGAATGCTGGAAAAAGCCGAGGAAATAGCATCAGGCATAAAATCTGCCTGTGATGTTAACCTTGTCAGACTGAACAAGGCCTGTCTTTTCACCATACAGAAAGATTTTGTCTCCGCCGCCGAATTGCTGAACGGACTTTCTTTCGCTTTCACCGAAGAGAATCCTGATATTGAAAATGCCGCATATTTCAATCTGAATGGCGTCTGTGCTCTGGCGGTCAACGAAATTGAAACCGCCAAAAGCTTTTTCGACAAAGGGTATCGGATTGCCAATAGCTCGGCGCTTCTGCCTGAAATAATAGAGGCCGCTTATAATTTGGGGAAAATCTATGCGATGAGGGAAAATTATGAATCGGCCTATAATTTCTACCGGCAGGCGATAATCGGCCTGAAGACGATGGCCGATGATATAAAAGATGAAATATGGAGAAAGAGCTTTCTTTCGGATGGAAGAATCACGCTATTGGCCGAGGAAGTCAAACGGCTGTCATCATTTCTTTCAAATAAATAATTATGTGCTATAGTTGCGCGGTGTCACACCTCGCACAACTTGACATGTTTTGTAGGGGTTTGATTCATCAAACCCACTTCCGTCAATTAAAAAAGGGCTTGATAAATCAAGCCCCTACAAAATTTCTGCCGGAGATTTCCCCTGTGCGCGGCAGACTTTAGTCTGCCCGAGCCCCCAGATGACAGAATACTGTTCTGTCACTACAATATCATCATGCGTCGGGTGGCCCATCATTTATGATGGGTCTGCCGTCGGCTAGAGTGCAGGGTCACATCTCCGCGAAAGCGGAGCCAAGACCCTGCACAACTTGAATACCTTCTACAACTTAATCTATCTCCTGAAAAAACGGAAACCCCGCACAACTTGATAACAACTTAACAGGCCGGAGTTGCGCGGGGTCTTGCCGAGCACGGAGTGCGAGGTGTGACCCCGCGCGTTCTTATATCGTAGGGTCTAAAGCAC
>JAPLUS010000315.1 GCA_026397495.1 Candidatus Zixiibacteriota bacterium
TCTGATGCTCTTCTTGTGGGACACTTCAAGCTCAGCTCAGGCAAGCATAGCGATATCTATTATGAAAAATTTATGATTCTTAAGCGCCCCCGACTGTGCGAAATAATCTGCGCGGAATTAGCAAAATTATTTGAAAAGGAGGGAATTCAGCTGGTTGTTGGGCCGACCACCGGCGGGGTGATTATTGCTTATGAAGTTGCCAAATATCTGGGGCTTGATTCGATTTACGCCGAACCGGGCGATGGCGGCAAAGGGCGAATATTTAAACGGGGATTCAATATCGGGCCGGGAACGAGAGTGTTAATTGTGGATGATGTCCTGACAACCGGAACATCAATTATTGAGGTGATAGCCCTGGTGGAATCATATAAAGCTGATATTGCCGGTATTGGGGTTTTCCTGGACCGCTCCGGCGGGAGAGCAAAGTTTAATTATCCGCTTAAGGTTCTGGCAACGGTCGCCGCCAACGCTTGGGAAGCCAATTCCTGCCCGCTCTGCAAAAAGGGAATGCCGATTACGCAGAGGGGGAGCAGGAAATTTTAGGGGAATTAGTCATTCATTGGTACACCATGAAAAATGCAGTTGTAGGGGTTTGATTTATCAAACCTCAAACTACAAATTCAATTTCCTAATTATGTTTATCAAAGATAATGCCCGGGTGCCACCCCCAAACTCGTTTGGGGGTGTCTTATGTATCAAAGAGTTCAAATACCCACGAATGATATCTTGCGGGGGTTTAATTTATTAAACCCTTTTTTTGATTGTGCGGGAGAGACGGTCGTAAGGGGTTTGATTTATCAACCCCTAAGCTACAAATTCAATTTCCCAATTATATTCATCAAAGAATATCCCCTTGGGTGCCACCCCCAAACTCGTTTGGGGGTGTCTTATGTATCAAAGAGTTCAATCCGGTAACCCATCCAACGGATGGGCTTAAGCATTAGTGCTGATATGCCGGGGATTGAATCATAAATTTGAGACATCAAGATAAATTGGTATTTGGGATATTGGGTCGGGTGGATCAAAATCGATGCCGAGCAGGTTATACAAAATTTCCCATCCGTTGGATGGGGTACCGAGTGGGTGCCACCCCCAAACTTGTTTGAGGGTGTCTTATATTAAGAACTTGATTTTATAATAGGGGAATGTTAATCATATCTATAGGCATTAGTCCCGTCCCTATTCCTGCCCAATCCTTATAGCTTGACCATTGCCAATCCCCAGGAGCGGAAACTAATCCTCTTTTGACGGGATTATTGTGGATATAATCTATAGAACTCTTTATGGCCTCATTCGAGAAAATATTTCTGTCATATCCGCTTCCATCCATCCAGAATCGATAAGGCGTATTTTTTTGACCCGTAACGAAATGCTTAAGTCCTGCCGGATTATTCTTCCTTAGGTAAATAAATGCTTTCCTTGATGTTGATTGTTTTATGGAATGCATAATGGCGGAAATTGAGTATGCCTCCTCATTTGGCCATATCAAGAGATGAATATGTTCCGGCATGAATACATAAGCCCAAAGAGCAAAATGGTGCTTGGATTTTGCCATAATTATGGATTCTATCAAAAATAAACAGGGCTTTGTCTGTGACAAAAATGGACGACGATTCAAACAGGAAAACGTCAGCTCATGTGCATGAAAAGGAGTATTGAATCTTTTGCAGGTCTTTATGGGATGATGTTTCTCTTGCATCTTGATTTATTATGATCACCCCCAAACAAGTTTGGGGGTGGCACCCAAATACAATCAATCAATTCCACATCAATTTTTCCGCGCCGTCAGGAACCCTTCCTGACGGAAATCATAAATTCAATTTCCTGATTATATTCGTCGAAGAACGTCCGGGTACAATCTTAATCCGTTTCACTGTCCCGCCGTACGATTTCACAAAATCTGCCCCAACGATTTCAGAGCTCTTATAATCTGCCCCTTTAACTAAAATATCGGGTTTGATAAGCTTAATCAATTTCTCCGGTGTCGGCTCGGAGAAGAGAATGACATAATCAACCGGCTTCAACGCCGCCAGAATCCGGGCGCGGTCTTTTTCGTTTTGAATCGGCCGGTTTTTCTCTTTGAATTTCTTCACCGAGGAATCACTGTTTAACCCGATGATAAGAATATCGCCAAGCTTTTTCGCCTTGGTCAGATAGCTGATATGCCCATAGTGTAATATGTCAAAGACACCATTGGTAAAGACGATTATTTTGCCCCGACGGCGAAGATTTTCCACGAGGGAATTTATTTTGGGTTGAGAAATGATCATTTATTTCCCATTTGCGAAATGGTGTTTCAATTCGGTAGTCAATTGGGGGACGGTCACCGTCGCCGTGCCGATTTCACCGACCACAATGCCGGCCGCACAATTGGAAATTATGGCCGCTTCTTTCAAGGTCGCGCCGGCGGCTACCGCTGAGACAAACGAAGCTATCACCGTATCTCCCGCGCCGGTAACATCAAAGACCTTCTGTGCCAAGGTCGGGAAATAGTCAATTTCTCCATTGGCGTTGAATAAGGTCATCCCCTTTTCCCCGCGTGTAATAAGAATCGATTCCGCCTGAAGTTTCTCCAGAAGTAGTTTGCCGACGGCATTTAAATCATCATCGCTTTTTATTCTTTTCCCGGCCGCAAATCCGGCCTCATGATGATTGGGAGTTATCATGGAGACTTTTTTGTAACTGAAAAAGTGTGTCTCAGATAATCGCGGGAAATCCCTTTATCTTTAAGGAGCTGGACTAATTTTACCGAGGCATCATCCTCTCCCATCACTCCGATTAAAACCGGCTCATCTCCCAACGAGCGTATATTATTGGCGACATTGGCCGCCCCGCCGAGTCGAATCTGCTCACTATTTATTTCCACCACCGGCACGGGGGCCTCCGGTGATATCCGGCTGACCGAACCATAGAGGTATTCGTCAAGCATAATATCGCCAAGGATTAACACCCTTGCTTTTCCGAAATTTGAAGTTATCTTGTCAATCCTGTCGATTTTTATTGGCATAAGTGATTGCCCAATTGGTTATTCTATTTAAGATTAGGGGCAATATATAAAAATAGACCGAATTCCACAAGTTGAATAGAAGGAAGAAAAAATGGAAGTTAAGCCGCAACAGGTTAATATTGAAATCGGCGAAAAGGAAGCCGAAGGGATTTATTCCAATTTGGTAATGATCGCTCATTCGCCAACCGAGATTGTATTAGATTTTGCCCGTATAATGCCGGGGGCGCCCAAAACCAGAGTTCAGGCCAGAATTATTATGACGCCCACTCATGCCAAACTTTTTCATAAAACTCTTGAAGAAAACTTGAGGAAATATGAGCAGCAATTTGGAGAAATAAAGCTTTTTGGCGGATCGGAAGGGACACCGGCCAAGAATATTGGCTTTGAATCTCCTAGCTCAAGTGAGGAAAAATAAGGTGAAAAAAGGATATTTTGCCTTTGTTTTACATGCCCACCTGCCTTACGTATTGGCCCACGGGCGATGGCCGCATGGAATGGATTGGCTATCCGAGGCGACGGCCGAGACATATCTTCCACTAATCAATACTATTGATGAACTGGTTACGGAAGGGCATAAGCCCAAAATGACTATTGATATCTCACCGGTGCTGTGCGAGCAGTTATCCGATGATTCTTTTAAAGCCGAATTTCTAAGCTATCTGGAGCAGAAAATTAAGGCGGCTCAAAATGATTGTGTGGAATTCCATAAATATAACCAGCCCAATATGCTTAAAAATGCTCGCTTCTGGGAGGATTTCTACACCCGGACACTAAAGCATTTTAATCAGATTGGCCGGGATATTATGGTCCAATTCAGGCGATTGCAGGATAGCGGTTATCTGGAAATAATGACTTGTGGGGCGACCCATGGCTATTTTCCACTTCTTTCGCGCGATGAGACCATTCAAGCTCAAGTTAAACTGGCGGTGAAAAATTATTATAAGCATTTTGGGCGTTACCCGCGTGGAATTTGGCTCCCCGAATGCGCCTATCGTCCCCGTTATCTTTGGACTCCGCCGGTGCCGATTGACGGAAAACAGGAAACTTCCCCGCGCAAGGGGGTGGATGAATTTTTGTCTGAAAATGGCCTGGAATTCTTTATTGTCGATTCGGCTCTTTTGAAAGGGGGAAAGTCAATTGGCATTTATCTGGATCGGTTTGAAGCTCTAAAAAGGTTATGGGGTCAATTTGAAGCGCAGTATCATCCGCGGCAGGAAGACAAAGATAAAACCCCCCGCGAAGTCTATCTGGTAAACTCCTCGCCGGAAGGTAAAAGGCCGACGGCCATCTTTGCCCGCGATCCGGAAACCGGTCTACTGGTCTGGTCGGGAGAGCATGGATATCCGGGCGATGGCAACTATATTGATTTTCATAAGAAGCGGTTTCCCGGAGGACACCGCTATTGGGCGGTAACATCGTCTAAATCGGATCTGGCTGACAAGGTGGAATATAATAGGGAAACAGCGGTGGCGCGAATCGGTGAAAATGCCGGTCATTATGCGGGAAAGATTCATGATATTCTCACCGCTTATTATGACACGACCAAACGGGCCGGTATTCTGGTGGCGCCATACGATGCGGAGCTATTCGGACATTGGTGGTTTGAGGGGCCGTTCTTCCTGAAGGATGTCATAAAAAGAATCTGTCTTGACCCTGAAATTGAGCTGAGTTTTTTGAGCGAGCATCTTGACCGGGTTCAGCCGACCGAGGTTATTTCCCTGCCGGAGGGAAGCTGGGGTGAGGGAGGCAATCATTATATCTGGTTAAATCAGGAAAATGAATGGACCTGGAAACATATTTATGCCGCCGAGAAAAAGATGTGCGAATTGGCCCGCTATTATGAAGCCAATAAGGGCACCATTGAACCGGAATTAGTTGACATATTAAAGCAAGCGGCACGGGAAGTGATGCTTATGGCGGCCTCTGACTGGCAGTTTTTAATCTCCACTTGGTCGGCGCGGGATTATGCGGAGCTTCGCCTCTCGGAACATTGGGCCGAATTCAAGCGGCTGGCGGAAATGGCGGACAAGAAAATTCGCAGTGAAAGTCTTTCAGCCGGTGATTGGGAATTCTACTCCGATTCAAAAAAACGAGATGCCCTCTTCACGGAAATAGAATTGGAATGGTTTGCCCGGGTTGAATATCCGGTATAGATTTGTTCAGAATTATGAAAAAATATCATCGCATATTTTATTATTGCCAAAATAGTATTTATTATTGCATCCTACCTATGTGAAGGATAATAAATATCAGGAAAAATGCCCTTTCTGTCGAGAAGAAATTTTGTCCGGGGCGATGGTCTGTAAACACTGCCATTCTATAATCAAACTTCCGCTCAAGAAAAAGAAAGGGCCGCTCTGGCGGAGCAGCTATCTGCTGGGATTTTATTCCGGCATTATTTTTATGGCGGCGCTAATCTATATTTATACCAAATTGCTCTAATTTGATTGTGTCGCCTTATCGATAATTGTTCCAAAATCCTTTTGACTAACATTTTGGACTCTCGTATTATTATGGCCATACCGGACTTTAGATAAATATGTCAGAGAAGCCGCCTAAAATCAGGAATGACCTTATAATCAAAGAGACTATCAGGCAGGATGGCTCAAAATATTTTGTCATTAAAGATCCTATAACTTATGCATTTTTTAAAGTTGGCGAGCCGGAATATTTTATCATCTCGAGTTTTGACGGGCATAAGACTATCTCTCAAATAGTCGAAGTTTTTAAAAGCAAATTTAATCTTGATATTGATGAAAATTCCGTCGACGGTTTTATCCGGCAGTTGCAGGAACTCTGTTTTCTGGATAATGATTTAACTTGTCAGGAACTCCTAAAAAAACAGCGAACCGTCTCTTGGGATGGAAAACCATCTTTTTTGGGGAAACTCCTTTTTATCAAGCTTAAGGCAGTTAATCCCGGGCCCCTCTTTGACCGGCTGATTAAGCACCTCCGTTTTTTCTTCACTCGGGGGTTTGTCCGGGTAGCGATCGCCCTGATTCTATTGGGGTCTTTGGTAATGCTGTATAATGGCCGCGAGATCGGCGAGAGTCTTATCCGGCTAATAAGTTTTCAGGGAATAATTATTATCTATCTGTCAATGACAGTTGTGATTGTATTTCATGAATTTGCCCACGGTTTGACCTGCAAATTCTACGGCGGCGAGGTGCGCGATCTTGGTTTTCTGCTGCTCTATTTCCAGCCTGCTTTTTATTGTAATGTCAGCGATGCTTGGCTTTTTGGAGATAAATATAAACGGCTCTGGGTTTCTTTCGCTGGCGGTTTTATTCAGTTTCTTATGGGGGCGTTGGCGGTATTGGTATGGCGGGTTACCGCCGCCGATACACTGATTAATCAATTCTCAATAGCGATTCTCTCTTTTTCCGGAATAGCCGCCCTTTTTAATTTTAATCCACTTTTAAGATATGACGGCTATTATATGTTGAGCGATTATCTGGAAATCCCCAATCTGCGGCAAAGGGCCGGCCGCTATTGGAAGAATAGGTTCAAACAGATATTCTTAAGTGCCGAAACCGAAATTAAGGATTTATCAGAGCGCGAGAAAAGAATCTATTTCTATTATGGCATTTTATCATTTATATATATAACCTTTGTGCTTGGGTACTTTTTTCTTCTGGCGGCGCATTTTTTTGTATCCAGGCTGGGCGGCACCGGATTTGTAATTTTTGTCGCCATAATGGTCTTTCTATTTAGGAATATAATTATGGATACAATTCAAGGAACGGGCGAGTTTGTGAAAACCCGC
>JAPLUS010000287.1 GCA_026397495.1 Candidatus Zixiibacteriota bacterium
AATAAAATAGTCTTACACGGTAGAACGGACTTTAATTGGCGGAACCGCAAGACTTCGTCCGGGGTTCCGCCCTACCTTTACTACGAGCACTGCAAGATGTCGCCGATTTGTTACCGAAACCCTGAAGAATTACACTGCGGCGGAGATCCCCGATCAGGTCGGGGATGACAATTCCGATGACATTTTCCAGGAGGCGTGCTTTTTCCTCTTTTGAGGCTTTTTCAATACTCTCGAAAGACCGCTCTACAAAGATAAGAAAGGGACAGCCTTCGGCTGTCCCTTTTATTTATAGCTATTAAAATACCAGACCGATGTTGAGGTACCAGCGATCGGGATGACGGTTGACTTTGCCGTAACCAAAATCGATTGGCCCGAGAGGCGAATCATAGGCCAAAGAAAAACCATACCCATGACGAAGATTGCGCAATTTAATTTGTTGTGCCGACATATAGACTTGTCCAAAATCGTACCGGCCTATAAGATAGAGTCGTTGTAATAGCTTATCTCTAAATTCCATATTTCCGAGGAACATTTTACTGCCCGATAACTCGTCCGTTTTATAACCTGAAAACGAGTACTCTCCGCCTATATGGAATTTTTCCGATATTGGTATTTCGCGACTGCCCTCCGTCCAGCCAACGGAGAACTTGGGATGAAAATTCAGCCATCCGCCAAATGGAAAATATGATTCCACCGAACTGAACCCTTTGGTGAAAGTAGTCTGCCCCCCTAACACATCGGCGGCATATTCCACATAGAAAAGATGCTTTTTCCCCTTGGTGGGAAAAGACTCCCGATCAATTGTCTCCACTAAAGAACGAAGTGTGAACGTTCTTAGTCTTGTTCGATCAATTGCTCCACCGGGTTGATATTTATTTTTTATTCTTTCCCACCTGATTTCACCTGAAACCGTTCCAAAACGAGCGATCTGCTGGCCCAAAATCAATTCCAGGCCGCCCCTCTCTTCCCGGACAGACGAATCTGATCTGCCCTCGACATCATAAACTTTGCGTTCAAGAATATCAAAATATCCCTTAACTTTATATGTCAGGTAGGTGGAAAAAAGACGATCGGCTTTAAGCGACACTTCATATTTTTGTTTTCGCTTCGAGTAATGGGTGTGCATCAGATATTCTTGACCAATACCAAAAAGGTTATCATCCAATAGCTCGGCTAATTCTCTGCTGCCATATTCATCATCCCAGCGCCACCCCAGTCTAACCTGCGTATACTTTTTCTCCTCCACATTAATCTGAACAATAGTTCCGCCCTTTCCCCGCAGAAGATTCATCTTTACTCTATCAAAAAGTCCGGTATTATAGATATTTGAAACCCCCTTGCGGACTTCACTGAAACTAAGCGGCTCGCCTTCCTTAAGAGGGAAATTGGATCTTATCAACCAGTTCTTGGTGCGGTGGTTACCGGATACTTCGATTTTTTCGATCATGGCTTCATCAATATCGATATCAAGACACCTCTGCTCGGGAAGATATTCCATATGACGGATATTGGCCAGGTCATATCCCTTGGTATGATATAGTTTCTCAATACTTTGTGAATAATTGAGAATATCTTCCGAAGATAAAAACTCTTTGCCGTTGCTAATAATTCCGATGATTGTCGAATCATCCAATACTCTATTTCCCCTAATTGTATATTTTAGATTTTTGGTATTTGGTTTAGGAGTACATTTGACTTCAAGCAATATTGAAGGGGCATAACTGATTGGGCTAACGACGGGTTTTACGACAACTTCCACCGAAAACAAGTCCCCCTTTTCGTAAAGTCGATTAGCCAACTGCACCAGATCTCGCCGCCATATCACACCGGGTGCGGGTAAAAGGGTAGTATCAAATCCGGCCGGAACATCGATCAATTTAATTCCCTCCAAATTGACATAATCGCCGGCTTCTTTCTCTCTTAGTTTTTCCATTATTTGCGGCAGGGCGCGTTGTCCCGCCTGATACCCTTGTTCCATTAATTCACTGGCTTTATCAAAATCACCGGAAAGATATCCGCTAATCTCAGGGGCAATGACAACATCGGCATTTTTCAATCCGGCCTGTCTTTTATCCATTGTCATGACAGATGTTACTTGATTGGCAATATCAATGGGATTCTTGATTCCATCTTTGGGCAAGAGGTCGCTGGATGTATTCACCGCAATAATCAAAGCTACATCCACTCCCATTTCCCTTACGACATCAACCGGAATCGGATCAAGCATACCTCCATCCATCAGAATCCTATTTCCCGACTCTACCCCTGTATACACTAACGGAAAGGCCATCGTTGAGCGCATGGCGTCAGCCAGATTTCCCCTATCCAAAACCACCTTCTCTCCTGAAACAATATCAGTCGTTACTGCACGATAGGGGATTTTAAGATTGGAAAATGACCCACCGGAAACATAATTAGCTTCTACCGTAAGAGCCGAAATAAAGTCGGTCAATTTTTGTCCAGCCGTAAGCCCCTTAGGAATGAATGGCCGAAAGCCGTCAAACCGTATCGAAATCAGATACCGCTCCTTCTCCGGACGCTGGGTCAAAAATAAACCCGTACGAGGCGGGCGATCTGAAAAAAGGGTTGAAAAATCGGTTCCCCTGATAGTTTTCTCCAAACTATCGGCCAGATAACCGGAAGCATAAAGACCCCCGATTACCCCCCCCATTGAAGTGCCCGCAATCGCTCCGATCTCAAGATCGGCTTCCTCCAAAGCTTTTATCACACCCACCTGAGCCAACCCGCGGGCGCCTCCCCCCGAAAGTGCCAAACCAACTTTATATTTAACAAGCGGCGGGCAATATCGATTCCCATTCCAGCCGACAAAGATTCGGTCTGTATCAGCCAATACCGATATCGCCGTCAAACTAAGAATTAAGACAATATAGCCTATAGTTTTCACTTGCCATCCAAGCTTTGAATTTTGTTA
>JAPLUS010000179.1 GCA_026397495.1 Candidatus Zixiibacteriota bacterium
AACTTGTTAGCAGGGGATGACTCACTGGCTAGTATCCAGAAGTTAGCGGGTCTTATCAGGACTTACCACCTGACTCCTGGATTCCCCGCCGCGGCGGGGAATGACAATCAAAGAAGTGGCTATAGAAGAGTGTCGAAATCCTACCATGGGCGGGCAGGCGTACTTTTCGGAGCGGTGTCAGGAATCCTTTCCTGACACTGATTTATTCCCATAGAACCGCACGCCTCCGGCGGGGGTTCTGCCCTACGGTTGCTAATTAAGCTAATTATAATAGCAGCCAAATCCATATATAGAATTCTCCCAATTAAAATATCGCAGCCTACTCCCACTCTATCGTCGCCGGGGGTTTGGAGGAAATATCATATGTTACGCGGTTGACGCCGCGGACTTCATTGATGATACGATTGGAAATCAGACCCAATATCTCATGCGGAATTTTAGCCCAATCAGCAGTCATCCCGTCGGTAGAAGTTACGGCACGGAGGGCAATAACATTTTCATAAGTTCGCTCGTCCCCCATCACCCCGACCGATTTTACGGGCAGTAGGACTGCAAAGGCCTGCCAGATTTTGTTGTACTGGTCGTGCTTGTGAAGTTCTTCAATATAAATAGTGTCTGTTTCACGGAGTACCGCCAGTCGTTCAGGGGTAATCTCGCCGACAATCCTTACCGCCAATCCCGGACCGGGAAAGGGATGCCGCCCGACAAATTTCTCATCGAGTCCCAGCTGCCGCCCCAAACGGCGGACTTCGTCTTTGAACAATTCGCGCAACGGTTCGACCAGCTTGAGGTGCATTCTCTCTTTAAGACCGCCGACATTATGGTGCGACTTGATGGTCGCCGACGGTCCCTTGAATGAAACCGATTCGATGACATCGGGGTAAAGTGTCCCCTGCGCCAAATATTCCACTCCACCGATACGCTGCGCCTCCTCTTCGAAAATATCAATAAATAGATTACCGATAATCTTGCGTTTTCTTTCCGGATCTTCCACGCCGGCCAGCTTATCCAGAAAGCGCTTCGACGCATCCACCGAACGAAGATTCAGTCCCAGTGACGAAAGCATCCGGGTAACATCGCCAAATTCATTTTTACGGAGCACACCATTGTCGACAAAGATAGCATACAGGTTGCCGCCAATAGCCATTTTCAACAGCAGGCCGCAGACAGTAGAATCAACTCCTCCGGAAATAGCCAAAACCACTTTTTTACCTTCAAGTCTCTCCCTCAGATCCCGCACCGTAGATTCAATAAATGATTCCGCGGTCCAGGTACCGGCACAGCCACAGATATCGTAGAGAAAATTATGAAGAATTTGTTTCCCGAATTCCGTATGGATTACCTCCGGATGGAACTGCAGACCGTAGATTTTATGATTATCAGATTCAAAGGCGGCAATCGGCAAGGAGGCGGTCGAAGCGATAATAGAGAATCTATCCGGCAGCTTTTTAATGGAATCACCATGGCTCATCCAGACCCGGCTTTCCTTGCTTATATTCTTAAACAGACCGCTATCAGAGACAATAGTCATCTGTGAGGGTCCATATTCGCGGGTCTGTGAGCGCACCAGTTCCCCGCCGCAGGTATCGGCGATTAGTTGCAGACCGTAGCAAATACCGAGAATCGGCGTGTTAGTTGTAAAAAAGGATTTATCAAGCCGGGGCGCACCGGGCTCTTTCACCGAAGCCGGACCGCCGGAAAGAATATAACCTTTTATATTGCGGTTGGCGTAGGGGGATAGATTGACATTGTATGGCACAATCTCGCAATAGATATTTTCCTCCCGCACCCGCCGGGCGATTAATTGGGTATACTGGGAACCAAAGTCGAGGATCAAAATCATCTCCCCCGTTTTAACCATTTTTCTTTCTCCTCTTATGGATTTTATCAAACGGAATTTCAAAATGCGGCGGTTTTATGATTGTATCGCGTTTCCAGTGCCTATCATCGGTCTTGGGATAATCAATAACATAATGCAATCCTCGTGATTCTTTTCGTCTTGAGGCCGAGCGGATTATCAGGTCCGCCACCTGGGCCATATTGCGGAGCTCCACAATGCCAATGGAAGCCGGTTGGCTGAAATAATAGGAATTGATTGATTTCAATATGACCTTAACCCTCTCATGCGCCATTTTGAGACGCTCTTCCGAGCGGACAATGCCGACAAAATCCGACATAAGCTTACGCAAGAACAGGCGGTCATAAGAGACTGCCACTTTTTCTTTCTGCCTGATTATTGACGAGTGTAACCACCAGTCAGCCGGCGGGATATCGGGGAATTTATTGTTCACTCGGAATGGCACCGCGGCATCAGCGGCATAATCGGCCATGACGACCGCCTCGAGGAGCGAATTTGATGCTAACCGATTTGCACCATGCATTCCAGTAAAAGCCGATTCACCACAGACATATAACCCTTCAAGGTCGGTGCGGCCGGATAAATCAGCCTTCACACCGCCACAGACATAATGAGCGGATGGCACCACTGGAATCGGCTCTTTGGTAATATCAATCCCGCGCCGGAGACATTCCTTATAAATATTAGGGAACCGATGTTTGATGAACGCGCTCTGCCTGTGGCTGATATCGAGATAAACGGATTCTTCGCCTTGCTCTTTCAATTCGGTATCAATTGCCCGGGCCACGATATCCCGCGGCGCCAATTCCTTTCGCGGATGATATTTCCGCATAAACTTGACTCTCGCGGAATTAATCAGTATTCCGCCCTCGCCTCGTACCGCTTCCGAAATCAGGAATGGTTTCCGTCCCGGACTATAGAGCGCGGTCGGATGAAATTGAACGAATTCCAGATTTCCGACCCGGGCGCCGGCGCGATAGGCCATGGCAATACCATCACCGGTGGCAATAGAAGGATTAGTGGTGTTGTAATAGACCTGCCCGATCCCGCCGGTGGCCAGCATGGTCACGGGCGCATAGAAGCTGGTGAATTCCCGCCGCGCCTGCGAGAAGGTATAAATTCCGCCACAACGGCGTTGTCCCCGATATTCATAAGTTATAAGATCCAATCCGATGGTCTCTCGATAAATATCAATATTTTTCTTCCGGCGACACGAATTTAAAAGGGCCCTCTCAATTTCCCTTCCGGTCAAATCCGCGGCATGGACTACCCGGTTGGTGGAATGCCCCCCTTCACGTCCCAGATCAAATCGCCCCCGTTCCGCGGTAAAATTGACACCGATTTCAACCAGCTTGCGAATCACGTCAGGGCCGGTTTTGACAATGGCCCTGACCACCCGTGAATGACAGAGTCCGGCTCCGGCCGTAAGCGTATCGGCCACGTGCGCCTCAAAACTGTCGGTCGGTGACATAACCGTCGCGATTCCACCCTGAGCATAGTTGGTGCTTGATTCTGTCTCGCTCTTCTTGGTGATCACCGCCACTCGTCCCATGGGCATAAGCGACGCCACCTTTTGCGCAAAAAACAACCCGGCGATCCCGGAACCGATGACTATAAAATCGTATTGCCTTTCCATTTTACCTATTTACAATTATCTCCAAATCCTCATAGAAAGATTTTTCGCCGGAATCAAACCGCAGTTTAAGATCAAGATAACATATCGGGCGGCCGAAATCCAAATCCCTTATTTTGACATAGTCTTTATGGGTGGTAACGATATATTCAGGCTGATGTTGCCTTATATCATTTTTTATCTGTGATATATGATGCGGGCAATAAGAACAATGGTCTTCAAACTGCCGCCAGGCAACAATCTTTGAAAAATATTTCTCCAGATTGTTTCTCAGGGAGATAAAATTGCCGACACCGGCAAAGAAATAGATTCGGCGGCCGGCAAAATCCTTTATCGAAATTCGTTCCGGTTTCATGATTATTTCATCATTATAAAATTCTACTTCAATGACTTTCTTATCGGCGTAGCGCTCTTTCAACCAAATGATAAAATCATCAGCCCGGCTGGAAGAAGAGGAATTAGTTACTATTATTCTATCCGTCCGTTTAATGGCGCCAAGCGGTTCACGAAGCCGCCCCAACGGGAATAACGACTGCCGGCGCAAGTCGCAGGAGGAATCAATCAGCAGAATATTGTAATCGCGATGCAGGCAGCGATGCTGATAGCCGTCATCAACAAGGATGATGTCAGGTTGATATTTCCGCTCAACCGCCAAAGCTGAAAGGCTTTTTGAAGCGGATATTGCAAAATAAGCATCAGGTAAACATTCCGCCATCATTTTGACCTCATCGCCAATTTCAGCGGAGTCCTTTTGACTCAGTTCCGCTCCCAGGCCAATAATTTTGGAATTACTCCTGCGTCCATATCCTAGAGAGACAATCCCAACTTTCTTATTCTTCATACCAAAATATCGGGCGATTTCAATTACCAGAGGCGTTTTCCCGGAACCGCCGATTGTTATATTTCCAACGGAAATAACCGGCGCACCTACCTTAACGGTTTTCCAGCGCCCCAAATTGCTCCAGTACAACCCACATCGATAACAAAGAGAGAGTAACCAGAGTACTAAAAGCAGCGGCCAATAGAGAGGATTTCTCTTATGGCCTATTATGGTCAACCAAATCTTTTCCATCAGATTTTATATAACTCAGAATTTTCTGTGCTGTTAGAAGAGCACGCGAGGGCTCGCCGAGATCGGATGTTTTTCTATTATATATAACTTCCCCTTTTAGAAAGCGATGCAAAGATGCATATAATTGCTCACCATCGGACACCATTTCCCCATACCCATTTTCTAAAACATAGTCGGAGCTGTCTTTCACATTGTATATGGAAGGGCCGTAAAGTACCGGAATCCCGGCCCAAACCGGTTCCAGAATATTATGTCCGCCAATATCAACCAGAGTTCCTCCCACGAAGGCAATATCAGAGAGGGTGTATAAATCGTTTAATATGCCCAGTTTATCTACTATAACGACATCAGTCTCGATATTTTCTGATTCCGCTCTTGAATAAAGAGCATACTTCAGTTGGAGCTCTTCTACCTTTTGGCAGATAGTATCAATGCCGGCGAGGTGGCGGGGAACAAGAATGAGTCTTATATCAGGAAATATTGGCAGAAGTTTTTTAAAAATAGTGATAATTATTTCATTTTCACCCTCACGGGTTGAACCGGCTATGATGATTCTTGTCTTTCTTGAGAAGAGGAGACTTCGGCGCAAACGTTCTTTTTCCTCAGGTGGAATAAGAATAACGGGGGCGTCGAATTTAAGACTACCGATAACCTCAATCATATTTGGATCAGCGCCAATGTTGACATATCGCATTTTGTCGGTCTCCGTTTGCACCAGAAGTTGACGATAATGACAAAACACCTTGCGCAATCCCACCTTAAAATAACGGTAACGACCATAGGCCTTTTCTGATAATCTCCCATTACTCAGAAAAACAGGGATATTTCTTTTCCCCAAGTGAATCACGGTATTGGGCCAGATTTCAGTTTCGATAAATACTCCTGCTATCGGTTTGACTCTATTAAGAAATCTCTTGAGAGAAGCTCGGTAATCAAGAGGAAGGTATCCAATCCAGGCTCTATCGGCCAAAAGGTATCCGGCTCTCTGAAAACCGGTATCAGTCATTACCGTAATACAGAGATCTATATTTTTATCGAGTTCATAAAGCTGATCGGCCAAAATAGAAAGGACTTTGACCTCACCCATCGAGGAAGCATGCAGCCAGATTTTCCCCTTGGTAGAATCAAATTTGATATTGCATTTGGAGTAGCCCAGACGATCTCCCCATTTTCTCGAGCCGGCCAAGTAAGATATATAGGTATATGGCAGGGCCAAATAATAGACAAGGAAAGTGAATATTCTATATAGGGTCAGCATTTAATATACTCCCCGATAGACTGGGCGGTTCTCTCACTGGCGCCGGGCGTGCCCAGAGTATCAGTCACTAAATTCAATTTGGCGACAATGTCTTGCGCCAATATTTCGCTGTTTAGGATTCGTCTTGCCTCCTCGGCTATTCTTTCAGGAAGAGCATCAGATTGAATTAACTCCGGGACTATTTTCCTGCCGGCGGCGATATTAATAAGCGCAATTTTATCTATCTTGACCAAACGACGAGCAATAGCATAGGTCAGCCAGCCGGTCTTATATATAACCACCATCGGCCGTCCAATAATACCGGTCTCCAATGTCGCCGTGCCGGATGAGGTTATTACGAGACGGCTTTCGGCTATCAATTCTCTTGTCTTCCCCTTGATAATTTCAATGGGTAGATTATATCGAAAAAGATACCGAGTATAATCAATGTCTCCTCCGACTGCGGCAATGGCAAATCGCCACTGATTATCAGCAGAAAGCAAAGCGGCTGTCTCTATTAAAACCGGTAACATCTTCTCTATTTCTTGAGGCCGCGATCCGGGCAGAAGAGTAATCATATTGGATTGCGGATTATAAGGCGCCTTTATAAATCTACTATCAATATCGTCCAAAAGATAGTGACCGACAAAACGGTTTTTGATTCCCGCTCTATCATAAATCTCTTTCTCAAAGGGGAGAATCAGCAACATCTGGTCAACTATCTTTTTGATTTTCTTTATTCTTTTTCCTCCCCAAGCCCAAATCTGAGGAGAGATATAATAGATGACCGGAATATGCAACGCCCATATCTTCTCGGCCAATCTGAGATTAAAACCCGGGTAATCAATTAATATAATTACCTCTGGTTTCCTCTGTTTGATTTCCTTGATTGTCAGAGCCATAAGTTTCCGAAAAAACAGGAACCTTTTGGCCACTTCCCAGAACCCCAACACCGCCAGTTTTGAACCTTCGACAATCTGCTTCTGTCCCAACGCTGCCATGGTGTATCCCCCCAAACCAAAAAATTGCAGTTTGGGGTTTTGCTTTCGGAGACATTTTAAAAGATGCCCTCCGGCGATATCCCCCGAAGGGTCTCCGGCAGATATGAATAACATAGCCTCTCTGTTTTGAATGGGATTTATAGATTCCGGCATTTTCAGACAATCGCTCCCGTCAACCCCACTTTTTCAATTTCGACCGCCACTCGCAGAGCTTCCAAAGCTTCGGCCCCGGTAACTTCAGGAAGAGAATTTTCCTTTATGGCCTTTACAAAAGCGGTCAATTCCTGACAAAGCATATCGTCATCTTTATTTCCCGCCTTGTGATAAACAATATCGCGCCCCGATTTTCCCAAAGGAAATCTCATTCCGCCGTCATCACCGCCAACTTTGTCAGCCAATTGATAAATATCCGCCTGCCTTTCCGCCAAATCCAAAGAGAAATACCCCGATTTTTGGAATATCCTCAATTTTCTCATCGCGTGGAGAGATATCCTGCTGGCGGTCAGGTTGGCGACGGCGCCATTTTCAAAGGTCAGACGAGCGTTGGCAATATCAGCGGTATCGGAAATTACCGCTATGGCTGATGCCTCGATTCTCTTTACACTGGATTTAACCAGATGCAAGGCCAAGTCTATATCATGTATCATCAGATCAAGGACAACGGCGACATCGGTTCCCCTGGGGTCAAAGACCGCCAGGCGATGCGCTTCAATAAAACGGGGACTAATCTGATATTTTTTTAGTGCTTGTATGGCCGGGTTGAAACGTTCGATATGACCTACCGTCAGGATTGCCCGGTTACCAGTGGCTATGGTAATCAACTCTTCGGCTTGCTTTACCGTGGCCGTAATCGGCTTTTCCACAAGACAATGAATTCTTTCACGAAGGAATATTCCGGCCACCTCAAAATGTTGGCCGGTCGGAACCACAACAGAAACGGCATCCACTTTCCCCAAAAGATCCGTCGGGGCGGCAAAGGCTATTATTCCCAAATCGCCGGCCACCTGACGACATTTTTCCGGATCGCTGTCATAGACACCAACCAGCTCTGAGTCTTTTATACTCTTATACCATCGGGCATGATGCCGCCCCAAATGCCCCACACCAATTACCGCCGTCCTAATTTTATTCATCGATAACTGCCAAATAATTAAAAGGGAAAAATAACCGTCGCCAGTCGGCTTTTCATCCACGGCAAAAAATCTATTTGACCATTCCCCGGGTAGAATTCTGAATAAAATCGAGGATGATTTTTACCTCATTGACCGGCGTCACCTCATTTTTTATTCTCTCCATTGCCTGCGAGGTATTCAGCTTGGAAAAAAATAGAATCTTAAAGGTCTTATCAAGAAGGTCTATAATTTCCGGTTTGAAATTGCGCCGTCGCAGTCCAATCGTATTTAGTCCGACCAGACGAAGAGGATATCCCGCTACCAGAGAGAAGGGGCAAATATCCTGTTGCACTCGAAAACCGCCGCCAACCATAGAATGGGCGCCGATCTTGACAAATTGATGCACCGGCACTACTCCGCCAATAATGGCGTAATCACCGATCTCAACATGGCCGGCCAAATTAACGGCATTGGCTAAAATAACATTATCCCCAATAATGCAGTCATGAGCGACATGGGAATAAGCCATCAAGAGACAATTTTCCCCGACCGTTGTTTCACCATGCTGTGCGGTACCTCGGTTCAACATCGCATATTCGCGGATAGTCGTCCCCTCCCCAACCACGATCCGAGTGTTTTCCCCTTCAAACTTCAAGTCCTGAGGGACTGTGCCCACCACCGCACCATGGAAAAGGGTTACATTATTCTTTAATTCTGCGGCTGATGAGATCAGACAGTGGGTGCCAATGACCACATTATCACCAATAATTGCCCCAGGTTCAACAATGCTGAACGGGCCAATCTTGATATTATTGCCAATAATTGCTTTGGGATCAACAATCGCCGTGGGATGAATTTCGTTCATCTATCAATAACCATAGCTGTGAGTTCGGCCTCTGCTGCCAGCATATCCCCAACATATCCTTTCCCGCCCATCCGACAGGTATTGCGCCTAAGGAACAGCATCTCCAATTCAAGGCGCAAAGTATCGCCCGGTTTTACCGGCCGACGAAATTTAACTTTGTCGATAGAAAGGAAATAGACTAGTTTCTTTTCCGGTTCGGGAATCGCTTTCAGAAGAAGTATGCCCCCAGCTTGGGCCATAGCCTCAATTATCATAACTCCGGGCATTATTGGATGTCCCGGAAAATGTCCCTGGAAGAACGGCTCATTAATGGTTACGTTCTTGATGGCCACGACCCGCTTTTCCGGTTCCAGGTCCAGAATCCGATCAATCAGAAGAAAAGGATAGCGGTGCGGCATTATTTTCATAATACCGTCAATATCAAGGAATGGTTCGGAATGCGCTTTCTGATATTTGCTGGCCAGTTTCTTTTTTTCGTAGAGGGTTCTAATCTTCTTAACCAGAGCCACATTAGCTTTATGACCCGAACGGGCGGCCAGGATATGACCCTTAATCGGCACCCCAATCAGGAATAAATCACCCAAGAGATCAAGGGCCTTATGACGAACCGGCTCATTGGGAAAGCGAAGAGGAATGTCATTGATGATGCCGGTTTTACCGACAAAAGCCTTTTCCTTGAGATTTAATACCCTGCGAATACGGTCTACTTCGATCTGTCCTAGGTCAGAATCATAAATGACGACGGCATTACCAAGACCGCCACCCTTTATCAATCCCTTATCCTTGAGCATTTCCACTTCGGATAGAAAACAGAAGGTTCTGGCCGGGGCAAATTCCTCGACAAATTCACTCTCAAGATCAATTAAGGTTGTATATTGGGTTCCCAACGCCGGATTTTTGTAATCAATCATGAAAGTAATTCGAAGCGTTTCCGAGGGAGTTACCACAATATCAACCGATCTCTCCGGATCCGAATAGGAGAGAGTAGTATCAATTTCAAGATAGTGTCGGTCGGCCTCTTGTGTCTCAATGCCGGCCTTCAGTATCCGCTCCACAAATGGCAGGGCCGAACCATCACCAACGGGCGGTTCATTCGATTCCAATTCGATATCCAAATTATCAATCTGGAGTCCCGAAATAGCGGCCAAAACATGCTCGACTGTATAAACTTTGGCCTCGCCATTAGAGAGAGTTGTTCCGCGTGAAATATCGGAGACATGCTCGATATCAGCTATGACCGATGGTTTTCCCGGTAAATCAGTTCGGATAAACCGAACGCCACTGTCAGGGGGGGCCGGTCTAAAAGTAATCCGGGTATTGTTGCCGGTATGCAATCCGATACCATCCAGTGAGATCGGTTTCTTTATGGTTCTTTGCTTTGTAAACATCATAGATTCTATAAAGAAGGATTATACATCCAAAAGGATATTATTTCAAGGGGAAAATATCAATTTCAGATTTCCCTTAAATCTCCTTTAAGTCTTAAATTTTCCTGAACTTACGGAAAAGCTCCATATATTCCTTGACCATTACCTCTTCAGTTTCAGAAGACAATCTTTCCCTTTGGCATAATTTCTCCTTTCTTGGTCCAAAGGAAAGAACTCCGCTTAAGATGGCTACCAGATTGGAAGCACCTAATGAAAGGCGACTTTAAAATAGACAATATCAGATGAATCACTTATTTCGAGAGAACCGATTGATATGGGATTATCCCCATATAGCACTCAAATTTCCCTTTGTAAATCGGGATTATTAGATAGATTTGACATTGAATAATAAGAAAGGCAAATCTGGAACAAAATAATTGGGAAAGAATTCCGATCGGGCCACCTGATACTCCCCTGCTTTCTGAAATGACCAATCATCCGACAGGGGAGTTCAGAAAGAGCAAATTATCATATATGGCGCTCTTTTTTCTGCTTATTCTCTGGCCGGTATCATCTATTGTCTTTGTGGGAGATCCGAAGGAGACGCTCCGGATACTTTCGGCATCACTTATTTATTTTGTCTATCTACCTACAATGGTAACACAATGGCTGATTTTTCTCTTTATTTTTCTTACAACTTATCGCGAGCGAACCGGATTGGCCGGAATCGGATTTAAGAGAATAAGATTTTTGGATTTTCTTTGGGCCATAGCCTTTCTTTTGGTTGCCAATCTTCTCCTCTCTTTATTATCTCTATTTCTCAAGACGATTGGACTG
>JAPLUS010000052.1 GCA_026397495.1 Candidatus Zixiibacteriota bacterium
ATGAGAGACGAATTGGAAAAATCCAAAAGGCCGAAAAGGACGATTGTTGATAGGATAATCATATTTTAAAATTAGGCAGGAAAACGATTCCCGTTCTCCCGGCCATTGGTGCACATGATAAACTGGTAGGTAAGTATGTCATATTTAGAAAAGACTGATCCGGAAATTTATAAGGCCATATTGAGCGAGGTAAATCGCGAATCGGATAAGCTGGAGTTGATTGCCTCTGAGAATTTTGTTTCGGAGGCGGTTTTAGAAGCGGCCGGCGGCATTATGACCAATAAGTATGCGGAAGGATATCCCGGCAAGCGGTACTATGGCGGGTGCGAGTTTGTCGATATTGCCGAGAATCTGGCTCGTGAGCGCGCCAAACAGCTTTTTGGGTGCGAGCATGTCAATGTTCAGCCTCATTCCGGTTCACAGGCCAATATGGCGGTCTATTTCACAGTCTTGAACCCCGGTGATAAAGTAATGGGCCTGGATCTGTCGCATGGTGGGCATCTGACACATGGCCATCCTATCAATTTTTCAGGGAAGCTCTATCAGTTCCATACCTATCAGGTGGATAAGGATACGGAAGTAATCAACTATGATAAACTAATTGAGCAAGCCAAAGAGGTTCAGCCAAAGATGATTGTGGCCGGTGCCTCGGCTTATCCCCGAATACTTGATTTCAAAAAATTCCGTCAGGCGTGTGATATCTGTGGCGCTTATTTGATGGTCGATATTGCCCATATTGCCGGTCTGGTGGCTACCGGATTGCACCCATCGCCGGTCCCATATGCTGATTTTGTTACCACCACTACTCATAAAACTCTCCGCGGCCCCCGTGGGGGAATGGTGATGTGCAAGGAGAAATATGCCGCCGATCTGGACCGGACGGTAATGCCCGGTATTCAAGGCGGCCCCCTGATGCATATCATCGCCGCTAAGGCAGTAGCGCTCAAAGAAGCCCTAACCGATGAATTCAAGGAATATCAAAAGAGAATTGTAGCCAATGCCGCCGCTCTGGCCGGTGAATTGAAAAAAGCCGGGTATCATATTGTTTCCGGCGGGACAGATACGCATCTGTTTTTAGTCTCTTTTGTTGAATCAGGTCTGACCGGCAAAAAGATCGAAAAGGCGCTGGATAAGGCGGGCATTACGGTGAACAAGAATACGGTGCCGTTTGACCCGCAGAAGCCATTTATCACATCAGGTATTAGAATCGGGACTCCGGCCATAACCACGCGCGGAATGGGTCTGGGCGAGATGAAAATCATTGCCGGATTCATTGATGAAGTCATCAAGAAGCTGGATATGAAATCAGTGCAGGAAGAGGTCGCCAAGAGGGTTAAGACTCTCTGTGATAAATTTCCACTTTATCCCGGAAGAAAATAGGAAACTACGGCAAGGTAAAATCTATTGAGGCCGGATTTGGAAGAACCATTAAATCTTAGCATGGAGAGCAAATATGTCGGCGTTTAGAGTTGCTTTTATTACAGTCCAAAAAGATAAGGCGGAAAAGCTATCTCGTGAGCTTATTGAAAATAAGCTGGCGGCCTGCGTCAATATTATCAATAGCGTCCAATCGATTTATAGATTGAAGGGGACAGTCATAAAGGATGAGGAAGCTTTGCTTATTGTTAAAACGGCCACAAAAAAGGTGGAGAGCTTAATAAAATTCGTGAAGGAAAACCATTCTTATGAAATTCCCGAGGTGATATCGTTGAATATTGTCGAAGGAAATCCCGATTACCTTGACTGGGTTGACGAGGAAACCAAATAATGCCGTCTTGCAGATGACCCAAAATCATCAAAAACATCGTCCTTCGTGGGATGAATATTTTATGCGAATAGCGACGCTGGCCGCTACCCGTTCCACCTGTCTGCGACGGCAGGTCGGAGCCGTTATTGTGAAGAATAAAAAAGTCCTGGCTACCGGCTATAACGGTTCTCCCTCGGGTCTTAGGCATTGTCTTGATGCCGGCTGTCTTCGAGAGGAATTGGGTATTCCTTCCGGGCAAAGACATGAGCTCTGCCGGGCGATCCACGCCGAGCAAAATGCGATTATTCAAGCGGCAACATCGGGGGTGTCCATCGAAGGAGGAATACTCTATTCGACTACTTCCCCCTGTATCCTTTGCGCCAAGATGCTGATTAATTCGGGAATCAGGGAAATTTTTGTGGCTGAGGGGTACCCTGATGAGCTTGCGCGGAGTATTATGGAGGAAGCCGGTGTGGTCGTCCATTATTTTACAGTTACTCCGGACTCCGATAGGGTAGAGGATTTACAGGAATGAAATGCCCCTTTTGCGGATATGAAGAAGACAAGGTGGTTGATTCCCGTTCGGCGCAGGATGGCCGGGCGGTGAGACGCCGCCGCGAATGTCTGGAATGCAAAGAACGTTTTACCACTTATGAGTACATAGAGAATGTAACTCTGACGGTTATTAAATCCGATGACCGCCACGAACCGTTTGATCGCCAGAAATTAATTCATGGAATGAAATTGGCCTGCAACAAGCGGCCGGTATCGGGCAAGAAGATTGAGTCGCTGGCCGATGAGATCGAGGCGCGATTGCAGGAGCTTTCCAAGAGCGAAGTGACCAGCAAGTTTGTCGGCGAGTTGGTGATGGAGAAGCTGAAAGCCACCGATGAGATTGCCTATGTCCGGTTTGCCTCGGTCTACCGCAAGTTTCAGGACAAGGCCGAATTTCTGGAGGAAATGAAGAAGTTGTTGGGAAACTAGAGTCAGGAAAGGATTCCTGACTGAGCGTGAAGAGCGAGCTACGCTGATTGTAGATAGTCAAGTAGGGCAGAACCCCCGACGAAGTCGTGTGGTTCTGCCATTTAATCGGGTAATCCATCCAACGGATGGGATTAG
>JAPLUS010000381.1 GCA_026397495.1 Candidatus Zixiibacteriota bacterium
GGACGACCGAGCAAACAACCAATTTTAAGGTAAAAATTCTTTTTAAGGAAACCGGTGTCGAAATCAGACCGGGTATGTCGGCCACGGTCGATATTATTACCAATACCCGAACGGACGCGTTAACAGTGCCATATGGTGCCATTGTAATGCGTCCGCCGGCAACTGATTCACTTAAGGTAGGAGCAAAAGACTCAAGCGGCATTCAGGCTATATCGACCGAATCAACCGCCGGGGAAACCCCGGATAAAAAGACGAAGGACCAGAAAGGAGTTTTCGTCATAAAGGATAGTAAGGCGAAATTCATTTCCGTGGAAACCGGTATTGCCGATCAGAAGAATATAGAGATCACCTCCGGTGTTACGGCTAAGGACAGTGTCATTACCGGGCCGTTTAAGACTCTGCGGATGCTGAAAGACGGGGAAGGAATCAAGGTCGAAAAGCAGTTCAAGATCGGGGTGAGTAACTAATGTCCCTTATTGAAACCAAAGAAATCTGGAAATCGTATGAAATGGGGTCCACGGTGGTGCATGCTCTAAGAGGCATCTCCTTGAGTATCGAGAAGGGAGATTATGTCGCCATAATGGGGCCATCCGGTTCGGGAAAATCAACGCTGATGAACCTGATTGGATGTCTTGACACTCCCAGCCAGGGGGAATACCTTTTTAAAGGCAAATTGGTGAGTCAGATGGAAGATGATGAGCTGGCCGGTATCCGCAATCGGGAGATCGGTTTTGTTTTCCAAACCTTCAACCTGATGCCGAGAGCATCGGCCTTGCACAATGTGGAACTGCCTTTGATTTATAATGGTACCCCGAAGCAGGCTCGTCAGGAAAAGGCGGTAAAGGCGCTGACCATTGTCGATCTGGCCGATCGCATGACACATCGACCCAATGAGCTTTCCGGCGGACAAAGACAGCGGGTGGCCATAGCGCGGGCGCTGGTTAATGAACCATCACTGATTCTCGCCGATGAGCCAACCGGCAACCTTGATTCCAAGACCGGGCTGGAAATCATGCAGCTCTTTTCCCGACTTCACAAAGAAGGCAATACTATCATTATTGTAACTCACGAGAGGGAAGTGGCCACTTATGCCGACCGGGTGCTGCATATCCGGGACGGAATGATTGATAAAGACGAGAAAATCACGACGGCGGAAAAGGTCGCCAACGGTACTACTTTGTGATTATCTGGGAAATATTCAAAATGGCCCTGGATGCGCTCCGCGTAAATAAACTGCGGACCAGCCTAACTTTGCTTGGAGTAATAATCGGAGTCTCGTCGGTAATCACAATTGTCTCCGCCCTTGAAGGGCTTTCCCAGTCGATCAAAACCGAACTTGAATCTCTCGGTCCGACAACATTTATTGTCAACCGGTTTGGTTTGATAATGGGGCATGATGCTTTTATGGATGCTCTCAAAAGGAAGCCGCTGAAATATGAATATATGGCGGCCATAGAAAAGGGTTGTGAAGACTGCGAAAAAGTGGCGATTGCATCATTTCACTCACGTGAAGTGAAAGTGGGTGACAGAAAATTGAAGCGCGTTACAATCGGAGGCAGTACCGCAAATCTGACAGATATAGTTGATGTTAATCTGGCTCAGGGCCGGCTCCATACTTTGCAGGACGATGAAACCAAAAGCCGCGTGGCCTTTGTCGGGCCGACCATAGTTGAAGAACTATTTCCCGGAGCCGATCCGATCGGCAAAACCATCAAGATTGATAATATTAAATATGAAATTATTGGTGTGGCCAAAAAGCGGGGTGCCATGGCGGGTGAAGATCAGGATAAATTCGCCTATATTCCGTATTCGGCCTTTGTGCGGGATTTTGGCAGTCACCATACCGAGCCGGATATATATGTCAAGGCGAGATCGGTGGAAAAACTGCCGACCGCCATGGATCAGGTCAGAGTAATTCTTCGCTCCCTGCGGCATGTTCCCTTTGAAAAAGAGGATGATTTTGGGATATTTACCGCCGATGCCATAATGGAGGCCATTAGTGATGTTACCAAGTATATTCGTCTGGGATTAATAGGTATTTC
>JAPLUS010000276.1 GCA_026397495.1 Candidatus Zixiibacteriota bacterium
TGGTTGGGGATCTGCGGGCTCTTATTGCTAAAGTCAATACGCCGCTGGCCGTGCGATCGTCGAGTATGCTGGAAGATGCCCGGTATGAACCTTTTGCCGGTGTTTATGCCACCAAAATGATCCCCAACAATCAGCCCGATACCGACACCCGATTTCGGAAGTTAATTGCGGCCATCAAGTATGTATATGCTTCAACCTTTTTTAAGGAAGCCAAAGATTATATAAAAATGACAAGCCACTCGATTGCGGATGAAAAAATGGCGGTGATAATTCAAGAAGTAGTCGGTTTACGGCATGGAGATCGATATTATCCCCATATATCGGGTGTGGCGCGCTCCTATAATTTTTATTCATCGGGGCATGCGCGGCCGGAGGATGGTGTTATTGACTTGGCTCTGGGTTTAGGCAAGACAATAGTTGATGGGGGAAAAGTATGGACCTATTCGCCGGCCTACCCCAGATCAAATCCTCCCTATAATTCTCTGGGCGATCTTTGTCGTCAAACACAGACTGAATTTTGGGCCGTTAATATGGGGAAGCCACCCGCCTATGACCCGATTCAGGAAACCGAATATTTGCAGAAGTGTGATTTAAGTGATGCCGAAATGGATAACACTCTCCGTTTTGTAGCTTCCACTTATCAGAGGGAGAACGACCGCCTGGTTATGGGAACTGGCTCGCCGGGAACCAGAATTCTAACCTTCGCTCCTCTTATTACAGCCGGTCAGATCCCCGTTAATGAATTGCTCAAGAATCTGATAACCTTGAGCGAAGAAGCTGCCGAGAGTCCGGTGGAAATCGAATTTGCCATGACTTTCGATCATCATTCCGATCAGCCGGCTCGGTTTGGCTACTTGCAGGTTCGTCCGATGGTGATTTCTCAGGAGGATGTTAATATTGACCTAAGTGATCTGCAGGGGGAGAAGGTTTTGGTTGCCGCGGAACAGGTCCTTGGCAATGGAGTTATTGACACTATCGAGGATATTGTTTATGTTAAACCGGAGCCTTTTGCGGCCTGCGATACGCGGATAATTGCGCTACAGCTGGAAACTATAAACCAGAAGCTGATTGATGCGGGCAGATCTTATCTGCTTATTGGTTTCGGGCGGTGGGGAAGCTCAGAACCATGGCTCGGTATTCCGGTGAAGTGGAGTCAGATCAATGGAGCCAAAGTAATTGTCGAGGCCACCTTGCCGGAGATGGATGTTGAACTTAGTCAGGGTTCTCATTTCTTTCACAATTTGACCAGTTTTCAGGTGCTTTATTTTTCAATGCCTCATAATGGAAAATACAATATTGATTGGCCTTGGTTAAATAAACAGAAGGTTATCAGTGAAACGGAGTTTGTCCGGCATATTCATACCGAAAAACCGCTCGGTATTAAAATGGATGGCAGAAGAGGGCGAGGTGTTATTCTAAAATGAGTAATTATGAAAACTCCAATGGAAAGCTAATTGAATCTCTTCGCGAACGAGCTAAGGAGTTAAATTGCCTTTATGCAATCGAAGAGGTACTCACCAAGTCTGATGCCGGTCTTGACCATATTTTCGGCAGTATTGTGGGGGTTATTCCGCAGGGGTGGCAATATCCCGCCTATTGTCAATCAAAGATTATTCTTGAGCACTTAACCTATCAATCATCGAATTTTAAGGAAACCCCATGGGTGCAGAGTATCGATATCGTTGTCCAGGATAAAGCTATTGGGCAATTGAGTGTCTACTATACCAAGGAAATGCCAATGGCGGATCAAGGTCCTTTTTTAAAAGAAGAATCAAAGTTGATTCAAACCATCGCCGATCGGCTAGGACATTTCATAATGTACTATAGGATGAAACATCTATTTCAGGATAAACAGGATCCTATTGATCTTTTGGCGGATAGTCGAAAACAGGAGTGGCGGGTTGCGCTTGACCTATTGCGTCAGACAGATCGCAACCTCTTCTTAAGTATTTCGCATAAGATGCTTAATTTTCTCTGCTGGAGCGGTATTGATGAAGCCAAGCGCCTCTTACAATATTACAGTCCTGACCAGAAAGACGGGGAAGATGAACCCCCCAGTGATCCTAATCGTCCCTACCAAAAGAAAGCTCTGACTCATTCAAGCGATTTCCTGAGCGATGAAACATTTAAAATCGCCGCTGACCATTTTAACGATGAGGAAATATTAGATATCATTCAAAAATGGGTGCAGGAAGATAAAGTAAGTTTCCTGGTCAGGACTCTCAATCGCAATTCATCGCTGGCTGAGGTCGCCGACGCCATCCGCCGTTATTATCGCATATCTCCTCACGGAACCGATGTTTCCTCGGCCTCGCACCGAGGTGTCAGAGTGTCGCTGATTCGCCGCTTTTTTTCCGACGAATTGGAATTTATAAATATTGCCAAGAACTATATTGACATTGGTGATTTCCGCGACCTGCTTCAAAATGTCATTTATACTTCCGAAAGCCATGGCCGGTTGGGGGGTAAATCCGCGGGTCTTTTCCTGGCCTCTCAAATCATAAAAAAGGTCGGCGGCGACCTGGAAATTCTCAAGAATATAAAAACTCCCAAAACATGGTACATTGCTTCCGACGTCGTCCTCTATTTTATGCAGTATAATAATCTCGAAGGTGTCGTGGAGCAGAAATATAAGGAGATAAACCAGGTTCGTTTGGAATACCCTAATATAATACAAACCTTTAAAAATGCCCATTTCCCGCCGGATATTATTCAGGGTCTTTCGACGGCTCTTGATGACTTCAAGAATAGCCCCCTTATCGTAAGAAGTTCGAGTTTGCTGGAAGACAGGACCGGGGCAGCTTTTTCCGGAAAGTACAAGAGCCTATTTTTAGCCAATCAGGGCAGTAAACAAGAGCAGCTGGAGGCGTTGATGGACGCCATCGCCGAGGTTTACGCTTCTGTTTTCGGGCCGGATCCGATTGAATATCGCGCTGAACGAGGTTTGTTGGATTTCCACGAAGAGATGGGAATAATGATTCAGGAAGTGGTCGGCACTCAGATCGGGCATTATTT
>JAPLUS010000143.1:0-5059 GCA_026397495.1 Candidatus Zixiibacteriota bacterium
GGGTGGTGTCGGCCAAACTGTCCCCATTCGTTTCAGCATAAACTTCGACTATTCCATCGGCCCCGGGAGCGTCATAACCGGAAATCCAGGTACTTGTGGCGATACCTTCTTCGCCGGTGGTTCTGGCTTCATGAGCCAAAATAGTCCCTTCATCACAGGTAAAATAAACGACGACTGAATCACCAACGGGATTATGATAGATATCAGAAACAATAGCCGTTATACCGACTCTTTCATTTATTCTCCCCCAATACTGCACATTGAGTTCCTCAGAGCCGATTGTAATTTCGGATGGAGGACCAGCATGAACCATAATTGGCGTCGCATTGGAAAGAATTGTATCGACATAAGCTCGAACCCGAATTGTCCCGGATTTAGTACCCGAGGCAATCGGGCAGTAAGCCATACCTCTTGTATTGGTGGTCGCAATATAGGGTCCATAGCCGGTGGTGCCAAGATGCTCCCCACCACCGGGCCCATTAGTGATAATAAAGGAGATGGGTAGCCCTTCCGGAACCTGATTGCCGTTGGGATCGTAACCGGTAGCATACAATTGCGCCGTCTCTATTCCACCGGTGGCCTTCACGGCCAGATGGATATTATTGGCCATTAAGGTAATACTGGCAATCGAAGTATTGGGGGTTAACTCAATCTGTGTTTCGGCATATCCGACTAATCCCGTCGTACGGCAAGTGGCCCTGATATAGGTGGTAACGGCCTCAAGTCCGGCGGTATAAGTTGCAACTGCCCGACCAAGTCCGCCGTCAACCATGGCGGTGGATGGAATATTGCCGATCGGATCCCACTGTCCGTTGGGAATAGCATCAAAAACAATTGAATCAATACCGGAAGTAAAATATCCATTACTGTCAAGATCAACAAATTTCTCGCCGGCCGTCAATATGATTATCGTTGAATCCGGCGCCAGGTGCGAATCATAATCTCTTGCCGTAATCGTTATCTGTGATGTTGATTCTCCATCGGCGATAAGTCTTGTCGGAGTAGCTACCAATCTGATACTCCCTGAACCGGAAGGTTGAGTTGAAGTAATACTCAATGCGACGGTTCTGGATACGGTGCCCGATACGGTTGCCCGTATAGATACGGTTCCCGTCTGAGTGGGCGTAAAAATAGAGGCAACAATACCATCGGAACCGCTCGTATCAACCGCAGGCGTAAAAGTGCCGGCGCCGGACGGAGTCACTGTAAAGGTTGCAATTCGATTGGCTAAGGGCGTTGTCCCATCTGATACGACCGCTTCAATAATCGAAGTGTTACCAATCGTTACGGAGGGTGGATTGGCACTCAGCGATGCCACCTGTAGGGCGGAACCGCTGGATTTGGATTCGGTTGATGATGAACTGCATCCGGACAGCAATAAGCTGGTCAGTAAAACCAATAGAACAACCGCTCCCAAAAGAGAATTTCTGAGTTTCATTTTAACTCCTGTTTATGAATTGTATAATAGTTCTCATTTTCATGGAGAAAAATAATTCTCCCCTTAATTTCATTATCGGAATATTTGGCCAACTTTTTACCATAAAAAAACCCGCTTGGTAAGCGGGTTTTACAAAGTTTTAAGCTGAAATCACGGAGTTGCTTTAGCCAAATCGTCCTCGACTATCGTTGGCGTAACAAATATTACAAGATCGCGGTTTTCCGTGCTTTTCTGGGTATAGCTGAAAATGGAGCCCAAGAGTGGAATATCCTTTAAAATAGGAACGCCAACTCTGGATTCCTTTTCATCCTGAGTGGTCAACCCACCAATAACAGCCGTTTGGCCGTTGTTAACCACCAAATTAGTCTCGGCATTATTAGTATTAATGACAATGCCAACGGCATCCGGTTGAAGACTGCTTTTTTCAGGTCTCAAATGCATTAGAATCCGGTTTTCGGCCGTTATATGAGGTGTTACGCGAAGAATAGTGCCGATTTCCTCGAACTTAACCACCGAATTGCCATTGGCGTCCAATTGCAGAACGGGAACTTTTTGCCCCATTTGAATTCTGGCTTCTTTATTATCAATGGTTGTGATTTCGGGATGAGCAATAATCTTGCCTTTACCCTCACTGACCAGGGCCGCAATGGTGGCTTCCAGACTCCAACCCTTCTGCAAGGCCACAACATGATAACGTACAAACCCCTCACCGGCACGGTTAGTAAGCTGGTCTCCGCTCTGCGAAACAGTATTGCCGCCATTTGAGACATATTGACCTGCCGCATTCCAGTCAACGCCGAAAGCATCCCCGCTGCTTGTATACAACTCGAGAATCTGGGATGATATCTTTATTTGGCGAGCCGGTCGGTCAAGTTCTTTGATGAAACTGAAAACCCGTTCCAAATTTTCGGGCACTTCCTGAATTATCAGGGAATTGGTGCGTTCATCAGCATCAACCTTGCCGCGGTCAGTCATAAGCGATTTGACGGAAGGCGCTAATTCTTTCGCAGCCGTATTGGCTAATCTGACAATCTTGACATCCAGACGGGCCAAAGTCTCTTTTTCTAAATTATGCTTTTCTAATTCGGTTTGTTCTGTACGGTACTCTTTTGCGGGAAGGACTCTAATATAACCATCTTTTTCAAAAACAATGGATAAATCATAGGTTTGGCCTATGATTTTTAAGGCCTGATCCCACATTACATTGCGCAGGGTAATGGTTACGCTCCCCTGAACATTCGGAGCAACAACAACATTAACTTGGCCATAATCGGCAAGAAAGCGAATTACGGCACGTATATCCGCGGCTTGGAATGTAAGATTATCAATTGGTACCGATGGATCCTTCTTAACAGGCGTCGTTT
Organism: Candidatus Zixiibacteriota bacterium; assembly: GCA_026397495.1. Lineage (GTDB taxonomy): Bacteria > Zixibacteria > MSB-5A5 > GN15 > PGXB01 > JAPLUS01. The sequence goes on from JAPLUS010000143.1 coordinate 2,803, forward strand.
GGGCTAAAACAGAGCCGCAAAGGACAAATACCAGTACTGCCATTGTAATTAACTGTGCATATTTTCGAAATTTCGGATTGATCATACTCGATCCCGCCTTTCACTAGTTATGGCCAAGGTAGAGCGCCACCGTGCGGCTCCACCCATATTCAAACAATTGGAAAAAAGCTCTATCGGTTTCGATTCGGTCAACAAACCCTTTTTTGACCTTATCGCCGGTTTTCAATATATATCCAAACCCATCGACATCCTCAAGAAGAACCCGGTTGCTTCCATTACTGGATTCTAAAACCCCAACTAATCGTGAAGTTTCTACCTCAGGGATTCGATTTTCGCGCATTCCTTCCGTCTGCTTTGTTTCATCAATCAAAGTCTCAAAGGGATCCCTGAAATCACCCGGGGCGTAATCAATAAGCATTCTCTTGGGAAATTCCGCGACAATTGTGCCTTTTAGCTTATTGGGCAAGACCGGCTCACGGCGGAAACGAGAAGTCGGCTTATTACCAATAGTTGTATCAGATGATATGCCCGGTCGTTCAACGGCCGGAATATTATCGGTCGATTCCTCACTGGCAACGGCATCGGAATCATAATAGATGTTTTCCGTATTAACCTTAGTCGTAATTTGCTCGGCCTTGCCTTTTTCCTCATCCATACTCTTATTTGGTTCCGTCGCCACAGCAAGTTTTACCTCTGCCGATTTTGACTCTGTCTGCTTCGGAGGTTCAACTTTTGCAGTCATATCTTTATTTTCCACCGGCGGTTTTGCAGTCGCTATGGCCAGCTTATTGACCGCTATCCGGGAACTATCCGCCTCCGGCGATTTATTGCCCGCTGGCTTCTCCTCAGATTTGGCCATCAGAGTGACGGTCGCCGCAACCGTTTCCTTTTTCTGTATCGGAGTAGCTATCCGTTCCTTATCAATATCACTTGACTGCTTGGGATTAATATGCTTAGTCGCGACTGCAACCACAGGAGCCTTATTTTCACTAACCTTGTTATTTTGGACTGGAGCTGTGACATCAGTCGTCTTAGATTTAACAGACTGTATAATCTCTTTACTGGCTACGGAGGCAACCTCTATCGGCTTATTATCTTTCGCTTTGGAGGCCACTGCGGTTACTGATTTCACCGTATCAGCCGTAATTGATTTGACAATATCCTTACTTGCCATCGAAACTGATGGCACCGATTTGCCGGCAACCGGCGCGGTAATTGGCATTGTGTTAGCAGATATTTTGCTGCTCTGACTCGACCACTCTGAAAAACCACTATTTTCTTTATCCGGCAAATGCACCAATACAGAATTACCGTTCTTTTCGATGCGATAAACTGCGGATTTTTGCAAATCAAGAACAATACGGACCACCTTTTCAGGTTTTACCGCATACTGACTGGTTCTAATGGCCTTTACTATTGAGGCCGGAAAACCGGTAAAGACCTTTTGCCCAAGATTATGAACGGTCGGGAAAAGATCAACAATCACTCGGAAAGGCTTGCCGTCTTTGGCATCTTCCACCTGATGGGTAAACTGGAATGGCCCGGAAGCATCTATTTTCAAAACCGTCTCGCTCCCGACACGCTCCAGATTAAGCGTATTTACATTGGTGTTGGCAAGAACTGCCGGTGCGGCCATTAGGATTATACCGATTATTAATATTGTTATATATCTTATGTTCATAATTCCCTTCCCTTGCCTTATATAACCAATTCTTGTAATCTCTCTTCCGGTTTCACAAAATAGGTAGAGAGGACAAAAGTGGCATTAATAGTCGGTTTCTGCAGTTCAATAATGTTTTGCTCTTCGTTTCCGCCCTGAGACTTGGTCTTGGCAACCGATAAAGTCGTTATTTTGGCGCCAGAGACATTAGCAATAAAAGGGAAATTGGCTATATAGCCAATAAATTTGCCGAAGTCATGATATGTTCCAGTCATTTCAATTTCAAAGCCGGCCACATTATAGAAGCTCACCGGTTGAATCGGCTGCGGCTCAATCCTGATGATTTTTGTCCCGGTCAATGATGAGGCGGTATGTAGTTGCACGAGAAATGAGGGAATCTGTTTGACTTCCGGTAGTAATTGCTCTATTTCACGATAACGGCCTAGAAGGTTTTCATATTCCAATTTGAGGGCGTCTAACGATTTGGACTTCAGTTCGACATTCTTCAGATTCGTTATCATTGTCTCATATTCCCCGGTCATATTTGATAGCTGAAGGCTATTCTTGGAGTATAATCCCGTATACCAGAAATATACC
>JAPLUS010000143.1:5071-7108 GCA_026397495.1 Candidatus Zixiibacteriota bacterium
ACCACAACGCAAAAGAAGACAAGGCCAAGGGATATCTTTTGAATTTTGGGGTCTTTGAAATCCATGGCGCCTCTCTTTAGTTAATATTCGCTTGTGTGCTATCTGACTGTTGTGACACTATCTTCTCCAATTCCTCGTCGGACAGATAATGAACATTACAGCTAAGTTTAAAATTATAGGCCCTCTGTTTTCCAAAGGTCATCTCTTTGGAATAGATGAGGTCAATATCTTCAAAATAATTCGATTTCATCATCTTAATCATGAAGGAAGCCAGGGCATTCAGGGTGAAAGTAAGACCTTCGATTTCAGCCTGTCTAATCGTGGGCCCGGAAGGGTTTATTCCAGCGTCGGTCGGGGCGGTGTTGACATTCTTCCCCGTTTGCGACTGAGCCGGCTGCTTTGGTTTCACTTCCTGAAACGATGATAGCCAGACAAATTCAGGAACATTCCTGGTCAAATCTTCAAGAATTCTAACCCAGGCGCTACGATGTCTATCAAGACTCTCCACAGCTTCCATGCGATTGGTAATCTTGGCCTTAATATCTATCAGCGCATCGACCATCTTAATATCCCGCTGTAATTGCATTGTGCGTGATCTTGCAATTTCCATTTTAGCGTTCAATTGGCTCATCTGATGGCGCTGATACAGCGTCACCGCCGCCAGCATCAAAATAACACCGCCGGTAACCCCCAGAACATAGAGACCATTCTTACCAAGATTAAAACTTCCCGATCTCCGGAGGTATTGTCTAGGCAATAGGTTTATATTTATCATAGCGTTACCTTACCTTCCTTATCGCCAGACCGACCGGAACAGTCAGCAGGGGGGCTATTTTTTCAGGAGACAGGTATTGAAACATATCAGGATCGAAGTCAATATTACGCAGAGGATTCATAATCTCCAGCGGAATATTAAGCTGAGACTGCAGATATTCGGGTAGGAATGGCACCAAGGCGCCGCCTCCGGAAAGAACCATCCAATCAATCTTATCAAGCTTGGCTTGAGTCTTGAAATATGAAAAAGCCAATTCAAGGCCTGAGATTATTTCATCGGCCGATGAAATAATAGTTGCTTTAAGCATATCCTGATCAACAGAATCTTTCATTTCACCTTTGATAGCTTTCCCGGCCAACTCAGCGTTAAGACGAAATTCCTTCTGAATGGCATTGTATATCTCTCTGGTTCCGGAAGAAATATCGCGAGTTGAATGATACAAACCCTTATAGAGATAAAGAACATTGGTTACATCATAACCAACATTAACCAGCACGGTGGTACGATTGGGATCAATTTCATAATTGTATTCATAGGCATTAAGGGCGGCAAAGGAATCAATGTCAACCACAACCGGCTGAAGACCGGCATCCAAAATTAATTCAACATACGAGTTTAGAAATTCATTCCTTGCGGCTACTAAGAGAATTTCGGCCTTCTTGGTTTCCTCATCAACGCGGATAACATGATGATCCAGAGAAACATCATCCACGTCAAAGGGTGACCGCTGTTCAGCCTCAAAAAGTATTGCCTGTTCCGCCTCAGAACCGGATTTCTTATCGATCATGAATTTATCGGTGATTACCCCGTATCCCGAAACCGACACAACCACATTTTTTATCTTGGGGTCGATTTGATCGATGAGAGATTGGATGTTGAATATGACCGCTTCTCTATCTCGAACTTCATCCGCCACGATGGCCTCATGGGGAAGTTCCCGAATGCCAAGCGCCGACAAGGTCAGGCCTCCCTTACTCCGATCAAGCTTAACCAGTTTGACGGAATTGGCGCCGACATCCAGGCCGACTGTGCTTTTACTTACTCTCGAGAATAACATAGGCGTCTCTTCTATTTAATTTTCTTTTTTCTTCCATCTTTGTATTCTATCGTCACAAATTCCTCAAAATTAACCCGAAGTTATTTCACCGGAGCCAGAAACATCTAAAATCTTTCAACCCTCATTTGGGTATATTCTTCTTTGAGATTATCGGACAATTGGTTCAATTTTTTAACACTCTAGAAATTTATTTTTTAAATAAAAA
>JAPLUS010000049.1 GCA_026397495.1 Candidatus Zixiibacteriota bacterium
AATGGATTTTCTCCTTCAAAAGCTTATCATAAAATTCTTCATACCCTTTGCCGGCGGCCCGTATGTCGATGTAAAAATTATAGACCTCAGCGTCGGTTCGTTCCTTGATAAGATGCGCCAGTTTGAGCGAGGCCATACAGCAAAGCCGCGAACAGTATTTATTGGTCTTTTCATCACGGCTTCCAACACAGTGAATTATTCCAACCGCTTTTGGCTTCTGGCCATTGCGGAGCAATATTTCACCACCAGTCGGCCCGGAGGCATTGACCAGTCGCTCCACTTCAAGACTGGTATAAACATTCGGATATTTGCCGTAGCCATAGCGAGGAATCCGCTTGGGATCAAAAGTCTTATATCCGGTAGCCAAGATAATGGCACCGACATCGATTTCTTTTACCACTTCCTTCTGGGTGAAATCGATGGCTTTTCTCTCACAGGCCTCAGCACAGGTTTTTTTGCATTTACCGCCGCGGAATTCGGCGCAGGTTTCGGGATCAATCAGGGCCACCAGCGGCGTTGCCTGCGGAAAAGGAATATAAACCGGCTTGCGCAAGCTAAGCCCTACGTTGAACTCATCGGGAAACTTACCTTTTTTAAAAATGCATTTTTCAATACAATCGTAACAACCGACACAAAGTGTTTCATCAACATAGCGCGGTTTCCGGCGGACTTTTACCTTGAAATTGCCGACATATCCCTGAACCTCCGCTACTTCGGAATATGTCCAAAGAGTGATATTGGGATGTGATCTAACCGCCGACATTTTGGGGGTTAGAATACAGGCGGCACAATCAAGAGTTGGGAAAGTTTTATCAAATTGAGCCATATGCCCGCCGATCGTCGGTTCCCGTTCCACCAGGAAAACCTTCTTCCCTGAATCGGCAATAGTCAGGGCGGCATGAATTCCTGAGATTCCTCCGCCGACAATTAAAACATCCGGATTAACCGGAACCCTGGTTTTTTCCAGAGGCGTATGGAAAGCTATTCGTCTGACCGCCGCCGCAATGAGCGCTTTGGCTTTTTCGGTGGCCATTCCTTTGTCGGTGGTAACCCAACTGACATGCTCACGGATATTGGCCATCTGGAAGAAGAATGGATTCTGACCGCCGGTCAGAATTGCCTTTCTGAAGGTAGCTTCATGCATCAAAGGAGAACAGGAAGCAACCACGACGCGATCGATTTTGCCATCCTTCAAATCCTGCTGGATTAATTCTTGTCCCGGGTCGGAACACATAAATTTATATTCTTTAACCACGGTTACATAGGGAAGCGTTTTGGCGAATTCGATTGTCTCGGCGATGGTGATTTTGCCGGCAATATTAATACCACAGTGGCAAACATAGACGCCAATTTTGGGTGTACCATTTTGTTTTTTCTCAACTGCGGACATTGGTACCTCCTTCCATTATTTTGGCCATATCGCTTGTTTTCAAGGGCACAAACGACCGCTCCATAGCCAGCTTCTTCGCCGGAATCCCCAGCGCCAGACCTATCAATTGTGAAAAATAGAAAACCGGCATATTCACTTCATCATGGTAGAGCCGGCCCATCTTATTCTGAAAGCATTCAAGATTGAATTGGCAGAGCGGACAGGCGGTGGCCACCAGATCAGCGCCCCGTTTTTTGGCTTCTCTAAGTATGATATAGCTTAATCTCAAACCCACATCCTGAATAGTTCCGGTCAAGGAACCCCCGCAGCAGCGGGTCTTAAGCGGCCAATCAACGGTCGTGGCTCCGATCGCCTGCATCAGACGATCCATGGTGATTGGATTGTGCTGATCATCAAATTCGGCATAGGGGCGGACTATTTGACAACCATAATAGCAGGCAATTTTGAGCCCCCTGAGGGGATTCTTTACCTGCTTCGACAGCTTGTCGGTTCCAAAATCATTGACTAAAATATCGAGAGGGTGTCTGACTTTGACCTTTCCCTTGTACTCCAAATTGGCAGATTTAAGAGAGTCGCTTATTTTCTTCCTGATATCAGGGAATTCCTTAAGATATCGCTCCGTCTTGTTCAGCACCAGATAACAGCCGGCGCAGGGAGCCATTAAATTGACCGTTTCCGACCGGCTATCTGGATTCTGCTTCTCAGCCAGAGCCAAATTACGAGCCGATAGAGCAAAGGCGGTGAGCTCGTTTATTGACATATAGGCGGTCGCTCCACAGCAATTCCAATCATTTAATTCCTTAACCGGCATCTGCAAAGCTTCGAACACCGGAAGGATTGATTCCTCATACCCTCGGCCCGTGCTTTTAAGCGAACAACCGGGGAAATAAAGGTAACTCATCGGGCCCCCTCCCCAGTGGCGACTGGTGTGCCTGTTTTAGATTTCATAAGAGGCTCTTTCTCAAGGGAATTGAGAAGCGCTTTGAGTTCATTCTTATGTTCAATTGATTCCAGTTTCAGGCTCATTCGCCCACGATAGAAAAGCTGCAATCCCAGAAAGGCCTGTTTAAACAACTGCAAGGGATTCGTCTTTAAATAAAGCCGTGTCAGAAGGAAACTTTCATTACTGCGCCCTTGTCTTTTAACTCCGTTGAAAAACTCGCGCGCCAGGACAGGAATCGCAAAGCGCTTGGGATAAACTTTCTCCTGAATTGCCAGCCTTTTGGCGGCGTACATTATGTCGGTTATCTTTATCTCTTTAGGGCATTCGACCGTGCAGGCATAGCAGGACGCACATAACCAGCAGGTATGACTGCTTAATACCTCTTTTTTGAAACCGGCACGAATCATTGCAATAATCTGCCGGGGAGTATAGTCCATATCGGGACTCAAGGGGCACATGCCGCTGCAGGTGCCACATTGGATGCATTTAAACAGCTTTTCTCCCCCGGGGATTGATGCTATTTTGTCGGCGAAACCGGGATCGAGTTCTGCTTCATATTTTATCTTACGCCACTTTTGCCAGTCAGGCATAAGTTTCCTCCTCTATTATTTCGAGATAGCTTAGTTCTATATATGTGAAATTATTCACAATTTTATATATAAGATAAAAGGGGACCAATCAATAAACATTTTTGTGAACCCCGAGATATTGCTATGGATATCGGATATTTGTTGCAAGTTCTATCTCCTTTACAAGGAACCGAATCTAAGCATAGATGCCATAATTGTCAAGGTAATCCTCTTAGCAGGTCTCCTCATTTCGTCTTTCATTTCAACCGGTTACCAGCTTTATTGCCAATGCCTTGTGGATTTCACAGTGTCGATTTTTTGACCTTGCTTTCACTTAAAAGAGTTGACATAAGCTATCTTAAGTATTACGACAAACAGACCATTTCTGCTAATCAATAAAATCTGAATAATAATGATATTATTTATGAGATTTCCCCGCCGCGGGGAATGGCAGATTTTTCCGGACAAGAAGGCAATTCTTCTCTTTATCTATTTGTAAAATAAAGGCATATGTTTGGACTATGGGGTAATTCGACCGGTATTCTTTATACTGCCGGTAACCTGTTTTTTAATTTTGATTCTGGTCAGCCTCTGGTCGGCCTCCAGACCATAACCGGTGAGAGTGTCACCCCGCTGATAAATGGTAACAAAACTATCACTTTCGATCTTGTTATCTCGTGCATTCCAAGATAGCTGCTCTGTTTCAAGCCGGGCGCTGTCTTCAGTAATAACGACAACATGACCATTGGCTACCATAGTATTAGTTTTTTCACGTACTAAGCCGCTGTCGGCCACTAAATTAGAAACCTCCCGACCGGTAGAATCAAAGAAAAGGACCTTCAGTATCCAAGCTAAGGTTGAATCATATTTTTCGTATTTTTCAACATAATCCGCCTGAACATCAGTGGTCTTTAGCGCTTTGTTATAAAGAATGATATGAGCATTGCGAAGCTGTTGGTCAGGCCGGACTTTAGCTACTTTGACGCTATCAGCGGTAACGGCAGGAGCCTTAATCTCATCTTTAGTCCCACATCCGGAAAGAACGATAGTAAGAGAAAAAATAACTATATGATATAATTGTCTACAGGAGCTCATAATTCATTCTATCGGCATTTGGGGCCTATTCAACCAGCGATTGTGCATCCATATCCACTGATCCTTATACTCAGTTATAAGCGTTTCCAAAGCCTGAGTGCATTTCCATGTCATATTATACACATCCTTCTCAAAATCGCCTGTTCTCTCAATAGTTACCTCTGGCCGGATGACAACTTTATATCGTTTTCCCTGACGGATACAGGCCGCCGGCACAAAACCGGCGCCGGCGCGCAATCCCATGATTGTCTGCCCAATCGGGGTATGAGAAAGTCGTCCAAAGGCCGGTATGAACATACTCCTGACTCGAAAGGAATCGGTATCGATTAGGACTCCAATGGCATATCCCTGTTTGAGGAGTTTCATTGTTTTCAAGGGGGAATCGTGGGTATCGATTATAGCTATGTTGAGCAACTGCCTATTCTCAATCAGGAGTTGATTGAGACGCCGGTCATACATCTCTCGGCCGATGGCAGCCACCTTGTACCCGGAATTGGCTATATGGGCGGCCATAAGCTCAAAATTGCCGAGATGCCCCGTAAAAGCTATAATGCCCCGTCCGCGTTTGTAAACAGCGTCGAAATATTCTAAGCCTTCGAAATCTATTAATCCTTTTACCTCGTCATGGTAGTGCTTCTTAAGACGAGCGACATCGACCGCAGATCCACCAAAGTTTATAAAAACATTTCTGACAATCGATTTCCTTTGCGCCGGTGAGAGACTGTCTCCGAAGGCCATATAGAGGTGATGGTTGGCCTTCAACCTGTCTTGCCTAAAAATCAAATAGGCAAGGTAGCCGGATAAGGCGCCAAGAAAGACAGCCAATGAACGTGGAATCCGATTAAAGAAGGTAATGGCCGCCTTTATTAGATAAAAAATGGCATTATTTTTAATCTGCTGTAACGACCCCACGGAGGATTATACCAATTTAGATTTGAGAATATCGTGCAGGTGAATAATTCCCACCGGCCGTTTTTTTTCATCGACCACCGGCAAGACCATAATAGAATATTTTTCCATTATTGCCAGAGC
>JAPLUS010000332.1 GCA_026397495.1 Candidatus Zixiibacteriota bacterium
GGCGAGGTGGAGGAATTATCAGGCCGGAAATTGCTGGATGAGAACGAAAAAATTATTTCGCCGGCTCAAGCGAATATCGGCACTGATATCTATATTTCCACTTCGTCAGCCGGCGGCGGCCTGCAAATGATGGTGGCCGGAGTGGTTCGTTCGATGACGGCCGAATCGGCGGAAAGAGCGGCTCTGGGAGCCGGGGCGATTGTCATGGATGTTATTGCCTCCAATGATAAACGTCTCCCCCATCAGCAGATTGAAAGAATACGGCATCTCCGTCCCGATATGATTCTTCTCTCCGGCGGTATCGATGGCGGCACCACCACCCATGTTGTCGAAATTGCCGAGCTGCTTTCCGCAGCCGACCCAAAACCACGGCTGGGCAGCGGTTACCAGCTTCCGGTTATCTATGCCGGAAACAGGGGCGCTACCGAGGCGGTCAAGGAAGTATTGGCCAAAAAAGTCGATTTGCGCGTCGTGCCCAATATCCGCCCGGTCCTAGAGCGGGAGAACCTGGGGCCGGCCCGTGAAGAGATTCATGAGCTCTTTATGGAACATGTGATGGCCCAGGCGCCGGGTTATCGGAAACTTATGAGTTGGGCTGATGCACCTATAATGCCAACCCCCGGCGCGGTGGGGCTGATTATCAAAATTATCGCTGACCTTGAAAAAATTGAGGCGGTTGGGGTCGATATCGGCGGCGCCACAACTGATGTTTTCTCAGTTTTTCGTCCGGGCGGCGCAGAAGGGATTTTCAATCGAACCGTTTCGGCTAATCTGGGTATGAGTTATTCCATTTCCAATGTTTTTGCCGAGGCGACCCTGCCGATGGTAATGCGGTGGGTTCCTTTCCATATGGATGAACGCGATTTGCGTAATCGGATAAAGAATAAAATGATTCGCCCGACGACAATTCCGCAATCGATGGAGGAATTAATTTTTGAGCAGGCGATTGCCAAAGAGGCACTACGGCTGGCCTTTATTCAACACAAGAGTTTCGCCACCGTTTTAAAGGGGGTTCAGCAACAGCGAACAATTGCCGATGCCTTTGAACAATCCGCTTCCGGCGCTACTCTGGTCAATCTGATGACTCTTGACATTTTGGTCGGATCCGGCGGTGTTCTCTCACACGCGCCGCGGCGCCAACAGGCCGCTTTGATGCTTATTGATGCCTTTTTGCCAGAGGGAATCACACGCCTGGCGGTAGATTCAATATTTATGATGCCTCAATTAGGCGTCTTATCTACAGTTCAAAAGCAAGCCGCCACCGAGGTCTTCAATAAGGACTGCCTAATACATTTGGGTACCTGTGTAGCCCCAACCGGCGAGATTAAAAAGCCAGGGGCGATAATGAATTATAAAATCTCGATGCCGGATGGCAAAATGGCGGAAGGGTCTTTGGAATTCGGTCAGGTTAAACTGCTTGAACTGGGACTTTCAGATAAGGACCTCCCCCTAAAAGCCAAGGCGGAACTGGAACCATTGCGGGGTCTTGATCTCGGCCGAGGCCGAGGCAGTAAGGTGGAAACCGAGCTGTCCGGCGGAGTAGTAGGAATAATTCTTGATGGACGGGGACGCCCGTTTAATCTCCCTGAAGATGATCATATCAGAGTCACCAAACTTAAAGAATGGATGACAGAATTGAATATTTATCCCAAAGGAGCCTTAGAGCGGCTATAAAGATAATCCAATTAGTCGAAAACACAAAAAACAGTATAAGGCCATAAAATGGCCTATAACAAAAGGTAATTACCATGGGCCATGCATATACTCCCGGTCTTAAAGTAACCGATAAAATTTTGATCACAAAAAATCGTATTTTACCTCTTAAGGGTGAGGTAATCGTCAGTAAGGGCGATAAGGTTAAGCCTGACACTGTCATCGCGCGAACTCATCTCCCGGGAACTGTAGAACCGATTAATGTGGCCAATATTTTGGGTCTGCCGCCGGAAGATATTGGCGAAGCTATGCTCAAAAATCAAGGAGACGCCATTAAAGAGGGTGAAATAATCGCCGTGGCCAAATCATTTTTTGGTTTGTTCCGGTCGGAATGTAAAGCCAAAATAACCGGTACCATTGAATCAATCTCTCATGTTACCGGTCAGGTACTACTTCGCGGTAAGCCGATTCCAGTAGAAGTTAAAGCCTATATTTATGGCGAAGTGGTGGAGATATTCGAAAATGAGGGAGTCGCCGTATCTGCCTGGGGTTCTTTTGTTCAGGGAATTTTTGGAATTGGCGGTGAAACCCATGGAGAAATCAAGGTCGTCGTACCTGATAATACCACTATCCTAACCGATAAAGAAATAGGCTTAGATTGCAAAGGTAAAGTCATTGTCGGCGGTTCTATGGTTACGGCGGCCGCTATCAAGAAAGCGGCCAGTGTCGGTGCCTCCGGAATTGTTGTGGGTGGATTCGACGATAAGGATTTGCGCGATTTTCTTGGCTATGACCTTGGTGTCGCTATCACCGGTTCGGAGGAAATCGGGATTACTCTGATTGTGACCGAAGGTTTTGGGCAGATCAACATGGCCGAAAAGACTTTTGAGCTACTGAAATCAAAAGAAGGTAAGCTGGCCTGTATTAATGGCGCCACACAAATCCGTGCCGGTGTTATCCGGCCCGAACTCATTATCCCCTTTACGGGAGATATTCATATCACCCAGGAGCATTCTGATTATCGCGAAAAGGGACTTGGTATTGGTTCTCCTGTCCGGGTAATACGCCACCCCCACTTTGGAAAGCTTGGCGTGGTAACAGATTTGCCGGCTCAATTATTAGAACTGGAATCGGGATCGCGCGCTCGTATCCTTGAGGTTGAATTCAAGGATGGTTCTAAGGCGATTGTCCCCCGAGCTAATGTTGAAATGCTCGAATCCTGATATTGCCTACTGCTCCCAAAAGCAAAAAAGGCCTGCCAATGCAAGCCTTTTTATTCGCATATTTTTTACACTCATATAGGAGTAGCTTTTTGTTGACCTGTTACCTTTTCAAATATATAATTGTTAAGAATATGGCCACTCGACGACTTCGGGTAATATTGACCATGGAACATGGCAACCTTTTAAATGTAAAAAGGTAAAATATGAGCTGGATATCTTCACCCTTTCTTGGAATCTTCTCGGGAGGAATATGGCAAATAATCGGACAATCAAGTCTATTTGAAATTATAATCCTGCTTATATTATTAATTTTCTCCTTGGTATCCTGGGCCATAATGTTCAATAAGTGGAAGCTGTTTAAAAAAGTTGAAGAGCAAAATACGATTTTTCTAAATCATTTTAGAAGAACCAGAAAATTCTCCGATCTGACCGGCCAAGCGAAGACGCTTAAATTAGCGCCCTTATCGGGGCTCTTTGTCGTCGGTTACAATGAGATTAAAGAGCTGATGTCACGCAAGAGCGAGGGTAATATATCATCTGATAAGCCAATTCCACTGAACAATGAGGATATTATCATAGTGGAAATGGCATTGGAGCGAGCCACAGCGGAAGAAATTGGGAAGCTTGAGAAATATGTTGTTTTTCTGGCAACCACCGCTAATGCGGCCCCTTTTTTGGGACTCTTGGGAACAGTAGTCGGGGTAATGGACGCCTTCTGGTCGATTGGTGAACGTGGCTCGGCCTCATTGGCTGTCGTAGCTCCGGGGATTGCCCAGGCTCTGCTGGCTACCATCGTAGGTCTGGGAGCCGCCATTCCGGCCGTTATCGGTTTTAACTGGGCCGGCAATAAACTTAAATATCTCAATGATAAGGCGGTCAATTTCTCTCTGGAATTTTCGGCTCGGGCCAGAAAGGAGTTAACCTGATGCGGCAACGGCAGTATCGGGCAATGGCCGATATTAATGTAACCAATCTGGTCGATGTCGTCTTGGTGCTTCTGATAATATTTATGATTTCCGCCCCGCTTCTTCAGTCGGGAATTGAAGTAAATCTCCCCAAGACAAAAACGGCGGCGCTCGATGAGCAGACCGAAGGAGTCGTCTTAACCATAGATAAAAAGGGCGGAATATTTATCAATGATGTCTGGGCACGATTAAGCGGTTTTGAGACGGCTCTTAACAAGGAGCTCAAGAAAGCTAATCGGTCGGCAGTATTTTTGAGGGCCGATTCCCTTGTACCCTATGGAATCGTGGTTGATGTCATTGGCCGGCTCAAGCTGATGGGGATACAGGAGCTGGGGCTGATTACTAAACCGGCCGATACAACCAAGGTAAAAAATAAATGAGACATGATTTTTACCTATCCCTGACAATTCACTTTATTATAGTTGCGGCCATGCTGATAAGCGTTCCCTTCAAACCCAAAATCCGCACGAATATTGATAATATTATACAGGTCAGTTTGGCTTCTTTTCCTCAATCATTTCAATTTGGACGATCCCAATTAGCGGCTGTTACAAAAACCCCTTCCGCTACATCATCGGCCGTCCCGCTCCCCGAGGTCAAAAGCAAATCCACTAACAAATTGAAAGCTAAAGAAGGGAGCAAGACTAATTTATCTGATAAGATGCCCAAGGAAAAGACCGCCGAAGGCCAGAAGGATATCAGTGAAAATCTTGGCGCCGGTTCCCCCTTTGGAGGAGCCGCCGTTGACAATGCTTCCTTTGATTACCCCTATTGGTTTGTCCAGGCTTTTAGCAAAATAGAAAGGAACTGGAATAATCCCGTCTATGCCAACCGGCCTCTCAGTTGTATTATCTATTTCCAAGTAATTCGTTCCGGCCGCTTTATCACTATGGAAATAGAACAATCGTCGACCATTGATGCTTTCGACAGGGCCTGTGAACGGGCCGTTAAACTTGCGGAGCCTCTCCCCCC
>JAPLUS010000244.1 GCA_026397495.1 Candidatus Zixiibacteriota bacterium
CTGCCGCGAACCGCCGCCGGAAAAATAAAACTCAGCCCGGGGCATATCAAGTGGTAGAACGAGAGCAGATCACTGCCGAAATCCTCCGCCTGTTGCGTTGTCGCGCCCTCGCCGGATCCAACCGTGACATATCTATTGATGCCCCTTTGGGTGAAGCCGGTCTAGGGCTGGATTCCCTGGCCATGGTGGAATTCATCACGGCGTTGGAAAAAACTTTCGAGGTCGAATTCCCGGAAATCATCTGGGTCGATCGCGAGAAATTCACCCCGGGCAATTTCGTGGAAATCATCATCGGCCTGCAACCGAAGCTAATCCCAGCCAAAATAATAGAGGAAGGAACGATCGCCGACTCAAAGTTGTCGAGCGAACGTACTTTTTCCCGTCTTGTTCATGGTGCCATCAACCATGTCTATGAGCGGGACAGATACTTTATATTGGCTTATGATCTACTGCATCAACAACCTCACCCATACCGATACGACATGAATCTGACCTTGAAAGAAGCATCCCTTAAGGACAAATCTGCTCTCTCGGGCATGTGGCAAGGAAATTTATTAGAACGGAAGCTGGCCCTATTTGAGAAGCGGCTGGCCTCCGGATATATTTGTCTCACCGCCTGGCATCAGAACCTGATTGTCGGCATTGACTGGCTTTCGGCCACCGGTGACAAAGAGCCTTATACCGGTCTGGAAATAAGGATGAATTCCGGATCCTGTTATGGTTTTGATCTGAATGAGCATCCGCAATATAAAGGCAAAGGGGTGGGATTAGCCACCCTGGCTTTCTCGCTGGCCGTGGCCAAAGAACGCAGTTTCAGGACTCAATTCACTATTGTCCACACGGGCAACAGAAAGATGCTTACCGCTGCCGTGCAGATATTCGGTTTCAAGCGAGTCGGCACAATCCTGACAACTCGCATCCTTGGAAAGCCGCGCTCTTTATGGACACTCGAAGGGAAGCACGGTCATTCTCCGCTATTGCAGCTGTAACATCAGAGTAGAATAATATTGCTTTGAATAATGTACGACCGGAATAATCTCCGCCCTTTAAAAAAGTCTATCCTGATACCGTTTGCTTGCTTCATTTTAAAAACCCCACACCAATTATTGATTTCAACCATCCTTTCGACGCAATGCATCAATGATCGGGTGAATGCCGTTTAATATGTGTCGAGGGCTGTCGCATCTTGTTCGAGATCATCTTAGATCAATAGAATCTATCTCGGAAGAAATATAGGCTTAAAACATTCTGTTATAATGAATATTGTAAGTATCGATAGTCAAATCATTTTCCTCGGGTTGAAATATGCCCAAGACAATGACCGGCATTTCAGACTCCGCTATTTGACGGCCATGTTGATGATTCGCCTTAAAAAAACCTCACTTTCATATATATTTGCATGCTCGCCTATCATCCTGGAAATACTATGTTTTTCAAAAGCTTCCTATCTTTCCCTGTGAATTTGGAGATTTTATGCTGAAACCCTATAAATAGTTATTAGTAGGTAGGGTTCTGAGGTCTTCCGCGTGGCGGAAGAACGAAAAACCCGACATCCAATATTGTTGGATAATTGTCGGGTCTCTCATCTTCCCCGAAGCGGAATTTCGGAACCAGACCTACGAAGACTGTGCGCGGCAGACTTTAGGGTCTGTTGAAGAAGTGTATGTTATGGCAATGTGTCTCTATCATGACCAATG
>JAPLUS010000299.1 GCA_026397495.1 Candidatus Zixiibacteriota bacterium
GACTGACCGCATTGCTATCGAAAAGAAAGTCCTTTCGGAGAACGACCGCCTTGCCGGTGAAATCCGCGCGCAGTTACAGGCTCGCAGGGTAGTCGCTCTCAATCTGGTCAGCTCCCCTGGTTCGGGCAAGACCAGTCTTCTCGAAAAAACAATCGGCGCTCTGAGCGGCACAATCCGCATGGCGCTGATTGCGGGTGATGTGCAGACCGAAAACGATGCCAACCGTCTGTTTAAAGCCGGAGGGGAAATAGTCCGTCCGATTGTTACCGGTGGCGCCTGTCACCTGGATGCCAATATGATAACCAAGGCGCTGGATGAGATGAATCTCGATAAAGTGCAATTGCTGCTTATTGAGAATGTCGGCAACCTGGTTTGCCCGTCAAGCTACGATTTAGGCGAAGATATGAAGATAGTCTTAATCAGCGCGACCGAGGGAGACGATAAACCGCTCAAATATCCGGCGATGTTCCGGCGCTCATCGGTCATGGTAATAAATAAGATTGACCTTCTTGGTTTTTCCAATTTTGATATCAATAAAGTCAAACAGAATGGCCTTCAGATAAATGGCCACTTGAAAATATTCGAGACCTCCTGCCGCACCGGCGCCGGACTGGATGATTGGTATAACTGGCTGCAAGGGCTGGTGCAGGAAAAGTAGTAGGTCGGAACCCCTGCGGTTCCGACAATATTCGTTTAATGCATGCATAACGTAAAACGATATTTCAAACATGGCCAAATTTACTTCATGACCCATGTCGCTTATGAACGTCGGCCCATTCTTGCTGAAAATGCCGATATTCTCCATCGGGCTTTTGAACATCACAATGATCGCCAACCATTTATTTTGCACGCCTGGGCAATTCTCCCCGATCATTTGCATTTTATTATTGATCCTCTTGAAAATGATCCGGCCAATTTGATAAAGCGAATCAAGCTCTCCTTTGCATCCAATTATCGAAAGCGGATGGGTTTGCATGACGGTCGGGTGTGGCAAAACAGATTTTGGGATCACATTATTCGGAATCAGCAGGATTATAATCGGCATTTTGATTATATTCATTACAATGCGGTAAAGCACGGAATTGTCACCAAGCCAATTGATTATCCTTATTCATCTTTTATTGATTATTACCATAAGGGATATTATGATGACGATTGGAGTATGGTTTATTGGCAGGATATGGAGACGGTTTTTGGAGAATAAAAGTCGGAACCGCAGGGGTTCCAACCTACAAGAACTTATAATATAAAATGGCAAAACTTGAAGAGGTCATAATAATCGGGGCCGGGCCTTCCGGTATATCAGCGGCGATTCAATTGAAACGCTATGGCCTTGAACCGGTACTATTTGAAAGACAGACACTTATTATTGCATCCGGTACAGAACCACGGAAATTTCCTGATATTGATTATTCCCTGTCCGATAAGAGCCGCCTTTACTATGAAGTGGAGCCTTTGGCAGATATTAGTAACGAGAAAATCGCCATTGTTGGATCAGGAGATATTGCCTTTGACTACGCACTCAGCCTGTCAAGAAAAAATGAGGTCATTATTCTAAACAGGAGCGACAAATTCAAATGCCTTCCATTACTTTGGGAGCGTGCCCTGAAATCGAGAAATATCGTTTATCATGAAAACACTCCTATTAAAGCTATTAGATCAAATCCAGACGGACTTCATATTACCTGCAGAAATAGGCATAATATATTTGAAGTGGATGCGCGCTATTTATTGATTGCTATAGGAAGAAAACCTTGTCTTGGCTTTGTAAGCGAAAACCTGAAGCCAAGAATTAATAGTCTTCGGAAGTCCAAAACATTGTACATTATTGGAGATGCCGGAAGAGAGATTTTCAGGCAGGTGGCGATCAGCGTGGGAGATGGGGTTAAGGCGGCCATGGAGATAAATAGGCAGATTAATAAAAGGAATTCATGAAAATAATAGCAAAAATCGGAAGAGACGATATTGCCACGGTTTACATCGCTGAAACCGAAGGCGGAAAACTAATCGAGTTTGTTGATGCCGTTCAACCTCCCCTTCCAAGAGAAAAGAAATGGGTCTTAATAGTTTCCACCCTTTATGGGTGTCCTGTCCATTGTCGCTTCTGCGATGCCGGTACAAATTATCAAGGTAAGATTTCTGCTGAGGATATAATTGGACAGATAGATTTTCTTGTGAAGAATAGATTTCGCGATGGCAAAATAACTGCTGATAAATTCAAAATTCAGTTTGCCAGAATGGGTGAACCCTCATTCAACCCTAATGTGCTTGAGATTCTTGATAGCCTTACCGACCTTTATGATGCCCCCGGTCTGATGCCTGCTTTATCAACAATCGGGCCCACGGGAACAACGGGTTTTCTAAAGAGACTCATAGATATAAAGAAAAAACATTACGTCGGGCGATTTCAATTTCAGTTTTCACTCCATACAACTGATGAGAAATTACGAGAATGGCTTATGCCGGTGAAATTGATGAGCTTTGAGGAAATGGCCGATTACGGAAAAAGTTTCTTTGAAATATCGGATAGAAAAATTGCACTTAATTTTGCGCTAACCGAGCGTCTATCAATTGACCCGGAGATTCTTTTGCAATATTTCAACCCAGAGATTTTTCTAATAAAATTGACTCCTATGAACCCTACGCATCAGGCCTTAAAGAATAGAATATCCAACGCCTTACCCGGCAACGGCAGATGCAAAATCGCCGACCTGCTTCGATCTATCGGCTACGAAGTTATCATAAGTGTCGGAGAATTAGAGGAAAATAATATAGGAAGCAATTGCGGCCAATATGTAACAGCTCATAGATTAGCCGGAGAAGAGATTAAGAACGGATATACATATAACCTTCAAACGCATTAGAATAAAAGTTGGAACCCCACCACGGGCGGGCAAGCGCGGGGGTTCCAACCTACAAGAGCTTTCGGGCAAACTCCAGAATCTGGAACGGGTGGTCTTTGTGCTATTTGATCGAAACAGTTGGCTATAAAATATCAGTGGGAATCCCCAGGAGGAAATATGAATCATGCGGGTGAACGATTACTTGAAAAGAAAGCTGTCTATTGTGGCCCGGTTCTGGTCGGCGCAGTCTCCTTTGTTTTGTACTTATTAACTGCTTTTCGAACGATCACCTGGTGGGACAGTGGAGAGTATTCGCTGGCGGCGATAACCCTTGGCATTCCTCACCCGCCCGGATCGATAGTAACCACGATAATCGGCTGGATAATCGGCAGAATACCATTTGGAATCCCCCCCATATTTGTTCTCAATCTTCTGGCCGGCTTTATAGCCGCGCTGACCGCCGCATTAGTCTGCTATCTTTCCTTGCTTCTGCTCAGGAGTACCGTTCAGAAAGAGAGTACAATGGGAAAGGGAAGATTGAGCTTGGTGATCTTTTCAGTAGTAGCCGGCTCTCTGGCGCTTCCGCTCGGTGAGACACTCTGGCTTTATGCAATTAAATACACGCCATATGTTATTACGGCCATCTTTACGGCATTGATCTTGTGGGGCATGTGGCGGTGGTGGGAGAAAGCTGAGAATGATAATGCTTTGCCCTGGCTGTTTCTGATTACCTTTCTTTTTGGCCTCGATTTCAGTGTGCATCGTACCAATCTGCTTCTATTGCCGGGTTTCATTATCTGGATTTTACTTCGTCGCCCCGGCATTTTCCGTTCCTGGAAAACCTGGTGGTACGGGATAAGCGGCATGGTGGTGGGATTTTCATTCCAATTGCTCTTGATCCCGATGGCCGCACGAAAACCATTCCTTAATATGAATGATCCGGAGACTCTGACCGCCTTATGGGATTATGTCACGCTGAAAATGTACGGCGGCGGGTGGTTGCTCAACCTTTTCCCGCGTAAGGCGCCTCTTATTCAGTATCAGGTACCTGATTTTCTGAAAGTCTTCGCCGATAATTTCCTTTCGGGCAGAGGCGCTCTGGGAATATTGGGAGTTATTCCCGCTCTGCTGGGTCTGGTTGGAATTATCGGTCTCTGGCGGCGGTATCGACGGGCGGCAATCGGAATGCTGGCATTATTTCTGTGTGCCTCCGCCGGCGCCATATTTTACTTTAATATTCCGCAGAATTTTTTCCGTTCGATGGATCGCCATTATCTCCCCGCCCTGGTGATATTCAGCGTCTGGATAGGTTATGGCGCAGGATTTATGATCAATCTCCTGTTCGATCTTGGGAGCAAATATCGATATACTCTTTCGGGTCTCGCAGGGATATTAATAATCATGATTCCCATTGCTCAGATAGCCAGAAACTACCAGGCCATCGACTCTTCCCAAAATTATTTCGCTCATGATTATGCCATGAATCTTCTCAACACTCTTCCGCCTGAGGCCATATTCATCGCCGGCGGAGATAACGACACCTGGCCGATCTTGTATTTTCAGGCTGCCGAAAAGATGCGCCCTGATGTGACGCTTCTCAATATCAATCTCTTGAACACCCACTGGTTTTTAAGTCAAATGATCCAACGGGACAAATCGCTTCCGCTGACCTATACGGA
>JAPLUS010000154.1 GCA_026397495.1 Candidatus Zixiibacteriota bacterium
AATCTTCAATATTGGGTCGAAAGAAATATGTTATCAGAATGAGGTTGTTTATAAGGATGAATCATCTGATGATGCTTTGGCCCAGCTCTTTCATAACTCCGGTATTACCGAAATCCGTTTTTCTCCCGATTTTGGTTTTGAAGAATCAAATCTACTCCTGAAAACCATAAAATCTTTTGTAAATCGTGAAAAGGGAAATAACGATTTAGTATTGCTGCTATGGCAGGCCGACATCACTGGATTTGACTATTATACGGTCGAAGATGTAATGCTTCGTGAATATGATGGGGGGATGCTTATTCAGGAATCGACGGCCGGGAATGATCCATCGGCTGCGGAGAATTCTGGGATGGACGATTCCGATAAGGTGGTCTATTCCAGTATTTTCTTGGAAGATGATAGTTCTCCATCAAACCCGGAGTCGACCCGAGGGGGTGATCTGCCCAATAATGCGAGTATGTCATTTTCGACTGCCGAGGAATATGCCGACCGCGTAATGGGATTCGAAAGAATGCCTGCCAGGAAAAGGGTGCCTCTGCCGGATACCGCCCTTATCCTGAATGAGGCATTTACGTTAGGTGATTTTGATCGCACCAAGCTGGAAGAGGTTCTGCGTCAGGATGCCGAATTTGATATGTACCGCTCAACTATTTCTCTGCTGTTTGAAGTTCTGGTGGAAGAAAAGGAGCTTTCAGAATTTGGTGAAGCGATTACCGTGATGGAAAAAATGCAGTCGGAATTTCTGAGGGCCGGGCGTTTGCAGTATGCCGGGCATATTCTTGAGGGTCTCCAGGAAATCGCTCAGACGGCCGATAGGTCTCCCAAATGGCAAGAACGTATCAAAAGCGCCATTATAATGGCGGGGAGCAAGGAGAAGCTGGATTATCTGACAACCGCTTTAAATAATAATGCCTATATCTCCCCACAAGAAATCGATACCTATTTAAGTCACTTTGGTTGGGAGGCTCTTTCGGCTATTACCGGATTACTCGGCGAACTTGAGCATGAGCCTCATCGAAAAGTCATTTGTAATTATCTAATCCGGGCAGGCAAAGACCATGTTGATATTATTTCACGGGGGATTTTTGATCGCCGCTGGTTTGTGGTTCGCAATACGGTTTCTATTCTGATCAGTATCGGCGGCGAAAAAGCCTATGCCTACCTGGAAAAAGTCATTCGATACGAAGACCCGCGAGTTCGCCTACAGGTTGTGCGAAGCATATCCGGCAATCGAACCCAAAAGGGAACCGATATCTTAGTCAAGCTAATGTGGGATAAGGACGACCTTATCAAACAAACCGTCTGGCAGTCCCTTCTTGAATTGGATGACGCCCAGATATTGCATGTTGTAACAACCATAATCAATAATGATCAATTCACTTTATTGGATGCGTCCGATCAGGAGAAACTTCTCATAACCTTTTCGAAGTTGGGGGGCGAACCGGCCGCCGCCTATTTGGGACAACTCGTCAAGGACAAATTTGTAATCAGGGAAAGGGAACAGGATTTTTATCAACAAGCGGCCTTTAAAGCTTTGGGATATAATTGCTCGGAAAAGGCCGAAAAGATTTTGCTTAAATGCAATCATTCATGGAATAAGCAGATACGGAAAATGGCCGGTGAGGCCCTAAAGCATAGACGAAAAGTAATATACGGAGAGGAGTCGTGACAACCGCCCAGCTTGAAAGAGATCATCTCGAATTAGCCAGTAATGACGAGGTGCTTCTAATAAATCTCCTATTTGTCCTATTCCGGACGGCTCAGTATGTTGACGTCAATAATGCCGCCTAT
>JAPLUS010000087.1 GCA_026397495.1 Candidatus Zixiibacteriota bacterium
ATTTTTGAGGAATTTAAGGGTAACGGAAATCTGGAAATGGTGCTCGACCGGCGTCTGTCGGACCGCAGAATCTTCCCGGCTATGGATCTTAACCGCAGTTCCACTCGTAAAGAAGAACTCCTGCTACCTCCTGATGTCCTGGCTAAGGTCTGGGTATTGCGCAAATTCCTGGCCGAGATGAATCCGATTGAGGCGATGGAATTCCTCATGGATCGGATGAAAAAGACAAAAAATAACGAAAAATTCCTCCAATCAATGAAAGACTGATTACAAGTTGATGGAGAAGTAGTTCCGATTATTGATTATTTTATATATCCGGTGGGATCGGTAATGATACCTTTGACCGCTGATGCCGCTGCTGTAGCAGGCGAGACAAAATAGATATCCTCAGCACCGGTTCTTTTGACATCAGGAGTATTCCCTCCTCCCGTAGAGAGACATCTCTCCCCCGGAGCAAGGATTGTCTCCCCGGTGTCTGAATAGGGCTCATGTCCCGGATTCATCACAATTGCCCCAGCCTCTACAAAAGCTCTGATAAGACCCTTTTTCAACGTTTCAAGATAAACCTCCCTCGAGCTGGGATAAATGAGCAGCCTGGTATCCGGATGCACTTTCCTGCCCTTAAGAATATCAGCCGCTATCCGAAGATCCTCAAATCGGCCGTTGGCGCACGAACCAATTACAACTTGATCTATAGGCAAACCTTCTAATTCCGCAACCGGAACAATGCCGCTCACACTCCCGGAACGGAGGACCTGAGGGGTCAACTGGCCCACATTGAATTCGAAAGTCTTAGTATAGAGAACATCCTTATCGGCAAAGGCCGGTCGATAGGGCATCCTTGTTCGACCGGTAAGATATCGTCGGACAACCGAATCAAAGGGAAAAATCGCCGATCCGGCTCCCAAAGCCGTCGCTTGATGAGAGAGAGTAAATCGTTCCGATATTGACATCTGTGAAGCAGTCGAACCATAAAACTCAATTACCCTATTATCTATTCCCTCATTCACAAGATTTTTGCCAATAAAGAGAATAACATCCCGGGCGTAAACACCTCGTGACAAACGGCCATTAATGATCACCTTGATTGTTTCCGGAACCTTAATTTCAGTTTTGCCGGAAACCCAGAGATTGGCCATTTGGGAAGAATTGATACTGAGGGCAAAGGCCCCAATACAGCCGCAGGAAACGATTTGATTATCGGTCGCCAAAGCCAGCTGACCGGGAAGAATAAGACCCTTTTCGATTATGACCTGATGGCAAATCCCCTCGCGGGAATCAAAGAGATTTTTAATATTCTGTTTTTTCGAGAAATCTCTGACGGCTTTATGAGAAATCGCCGTCTCCCCCAACTGTGAAGAGATGAATTGATCCAGAGCAAGAGCAACCCGGTTGGGATTCCAGACATAGCCAAAACCCTTTTCTTGAAAATATTTCACAACCGAATGAACGTCGGTCATAGATAGTGTAAAATCCGGTTCAATATCGATGACCTCGCCGATTTCAACTTTTTCCTGACCAGATTTTTCGGCCAAGATTTTTTGGAGAATTGTCTGGCGACCATAATTAAGCTTCTTGCCGGCAATATGGCCTGTCATACCCAAATTCAGTTCCAGTTGCTCCAGTTTAAGAAAGGCCGGTTTCTCCTTCAGGTCATATT
>JAPLUS010000180.1 GCA_026397495.1 Candidatus Zixiibacteriota bacterium
CGTACAATACTCGCCGATATTGATTATATCGCCTTTATGATAACCCAATTCCTTTTCCGACATTTCCCAGTTAAATATTTTATTTATATCATCATACTGTCCCATATTGTGCATTAATCTTCCTCCTGATCATTTCTTTCCGGTATTATAACGATTCGGATACGAGTGCTTCGATCCTTTTATTCTCTCAATTAAATCTCCGGTGACATTAGCAGTACTATCTTAGCCGACGGTACAGCGGTCGAAGTAGCCAGATCCATGGCCTTGATAAAGTCAGTAAAGGGGAACCGATGACTGATGGCCGGTTTAACATCAACCTTACCGGTATCAAGAAGATTTTTTAATTGATACCAGGTTTCGAACATTTTCCGTCCGCTGATACCGATAACGTTGGCGCCTTTAAAAACGACATTATTGGCCATATCAAATTCAAACGGTTCCGATGCTATTCCAAAGGCCGTAAAGGTTCCCATCCGTCTTAAGATATTGAATCCATCGGTAACTGCATTCTTGTTACCGGCCATATCCAAGACAACGTCAACACCGCCGTCGGTCTCATCAATAATTCGTTCGACATATTTCTTTTCGGTGGTAACATTGATACTGATATCAGCGCCCATCCGGCGGCAGATATCCAAATTAAACGGCATCATTCCAAGATTGTAGATTTTGGCCGCGCCGACCGCTCGCGAGATACCACAGGCAAAAGCGGCAATTGGTCCATCGCCGATAATAGCAATTTTCTTTGCCTGAACCCTGCTTTCCATTACGGTATAGGTGGCATTTCCTAAAGGTTCTTGAATCGAAGCGACATCAATAGGCAGTGATGAGTCATTCTTCCAGCAACATATTTCAGGAATAGCGGCATATTCGGCAAAAATGCCGTTTATGTCGACGCCAAGTATGGATAAGTTCTGACAGAGGTGCATATTTCCTGTCCGGCATTGGTAGCAGTATTGACAGGGAATATGTGTCTCGGCTGAAATATAGTCGCCCATCTTTACATTCTTCACATGGGAACCGACCTCAACCACTTCGGCACAGCATTCATGCCCGAAAATCATCGGAGTCTTTATCCTGGATTGCGACCATTTGTCCCAAGTGTAAATATGTTTATCGGTACCGCAGATAGAACAGGCCTTAATCTTTACCAGAACCTCATCGGGTTTGGGTTGTGGAATATTCACTTCAATCAGCTCGGCCCCCGCCGCCCGCTTGGTTTTGAGAGCCGCCAGCATTTTATCAGACATTTGAGTTATTTCCTTTCATCTTCATTCACCAATTAGGGATTCCCAAAATAGTGATTCCCGCCATAAAAGTCAAATCGATTGGTTTCTCTTAAACCAAAACAAAAAAGGCCCCGAAGGGCCTTGGGTAACAAAATTATATCTATTTACAACTTAGACGGTGATTTCCCGGTCTTCGGGAACCCTCACATGCTCCACCCCCATGCAGGCCCCCAGTGATAGGGCGGTTTGCAATAGCGGCGTGGTCATTTCAACTTTTCTGATTATTCCGGCAACATCTTTGATCGGCAAATGCTTTATCTCGTTTCCCCGCAGGGCAACCATATTTCCAAATTTCCTTTGATAGGCCAGGTGAACAGCCTGGGTGCCAAAACGGCTGGCAAGAATTCTGTCAAAGGCGGTGGGCCCGCCTCCGCGCAAAAGATGCCCAAGGATAATTACGCGTGTTTCCAACTTGGTAATAGACTCTATCTGGGCGGCCAATTGATTGGAAATTCCCCCCAGGCGAATTTTATCGGGGCTATTTTCAACCATCTTTTTCACCACCATATCTCCCCCCTCGGCTTTGGCCCCTTCACCGATGACAATAATACTGAAATTTTTCCCTTCGCGATTTCTCTTTCTTATCTTATCGCAAATAATATCGATATAATAGGGCATCTCCGGTATGAGAATTATGTCGCCGCCGCTGGCGACGCCGGAGGCCAGAGCCAACCATCCGGCATATCGTCCCATTACCTCAACTATCATAACTCGATGATGAGCTTGCGCCGTTGAATGGACCTTATCAATAGCCTCGACTGCGGTCGTTACCGCCGAATCAAAACCGAAAGTTTGATCGGTACCATAAAGATCATTATCAATTGTCTTAGGAACACCTATAATATTCAAACCTTTTTTAGCCATTCCATCCGAGGCCGCCATGGTGCCATCACCGCCAATGGCAATCAAGACGTCCAGCCCCAGACGTTCAACGTTCTGTACTCCCTGAACAGAACGATCAAGGTAGATATATTCGTCATTTTGCAAAACGGGAAATTTAAAAGGATCCGCCCGATTTGAGGTCCCCAGTATCGTGCCGCCTAAAGTCAAAATACCGGAG
>JAPLUS010000277.1 GCA_026397495.1 Candidatus Zixiibacteriota bacterium
AGTGAGAACTTTGCATGAAGGATACCCCGGACACCATCTCCAGTTTTGTTTTTCCAATCGGCTTAAATCGAAAGTTCGCCGGGTTTTTGGCACTTCCGTTTTTATAGAAGGGTGGGCACTATATTGTGAGGAATTAATGAAGCAAAAAGGATTCTTCACGAGCGCCAAAACGGAACTTATTCAACTAAAAGATCAACTCTGGCGAGCTTGTCGAGTGGTAATCGATGTCCGTCTGCATACGGGGCGATTTGACTTTGATGAAGCGGTGGAGATGCTGGTTCGTACCGCCCTGATTGAAAGATATAATGCCGAAGCCGAAGTCCGAAGATATTCGCAAGAGCCAACCCAACCTATGAGTTATCTTATGGGAAGGATTGAAATAGAGAAGCTCTCCGGTGATTTCCGGAGGCAATATCCGACCGTGACTTTGTGTGATTTTCATAATAGGCTCTTGTCCTTTGGAGCGGCGCCGGTCTCGTTGATTCGCAGAGAGCTTTTGGGAACAAGACAAGAATAATTTTGTTAAAATTAAAAATAGAACAATATATCAACTCCGGAGAAAGCTAATGAGCAAGCCAATTGAAGTTACCGATGGCACCTTTGAACAGGAAGTAATGAAATCCGACAAACCTGTGGTGGTTGACTTTTGGGCCGCTTGGTGCGGCCCCTGCAAGATGGTCGCCCCCATTCTTGAGGAAGTGGCGACAGAATATGATGGTAAGCTTAAGGTGGCCAAGATTGATGTTGATGCCAACTCCAAGATTGCCTCTCAATACGGGATAATGTCTATTCCCACCCTTCTGTTTTTTAAGGGGGGCGAAATGATTGATCAGGTTATAGGCGCCATTCCTAAAGCCCAACTTATCAATCGGCTGAACAAAATTTTGGAATAGCTGTGCCCATAAAAGGCGATATCGGAAAAAGCTGGGAAAATCCTACACCTGATAAAATTCGCCGGCTCCTTCAAACAGCTCATACCATTGCAGTGGTGGGTTTATCCTCGAATCCTGCGAAAGCCAGTTATGGTATTGCTCGCTATCTTGAGGAACAAGGGTATAGAATCATTCCTGTCAATCCCAATGAGCCGGAAATATTGGGTGAAAAATCATATTCCGATCTTCTCTTGGTCCCCGAGTCGATTGATATCGTGAATGTTTTCCGCCGAGCAGATGCGGCGCTGGAAATCACGGATAAGGCTATTTCCATTGGCGCCAAAGCCATTTGGTTTCAGGAATCGATAATATCTGAGGAGTCTTTCAGGAAAGGGGAGAAGGCAGGGCTTATGGTGGTAATGGATAGATGCATATATAAGGAGCATTCCCGTCTGCTTGGATAAGACCATATTGTGACTCCTCAGGTATAATTTCCCTTAAAGCTTGGCTTTTCTTGGCGGAGTGACAGGAAAGGATTGACGAGACGGTTAGATATTATTAATTTGGCTCAATTATTGATTCTATCAAGCCGCGTGCAATAGTATCAAGTGATGGAAGTTGAATGCCGATAGGTTA
>JAPLUS010000417.1 GCA_026397495.1 Candidatus Zixiibacteriota bacterium
ATTCTTAACTCTATCTTCATATTTCTTAAGCTGTTGCTCCTGAATGCCTATATGATAGGCCGCCGATAGATTAAATGCCAGAGCGGTCGCAAGGAATTGCAGGGTAGGATTCTCCGGAAGCAACCGGGTTTGGATAAAATATAGTCCATAAAAATTTTCCCTTAAATAAACATGAAAGAAATAGGATAAGCCAAGCTGTTTTAGTCTGCCAAGATAATCGGATGAAAGAAGTGACTCTAATTCATTTATGGAAGAAATTCTATGGAATGACTTTAGCCGGACCTGTAATTCTGCTGTTAGTCTAATTCTGAATTCCTCTTGCTTTAGTTGTTCTATTCCAAAATTATAGTTTAATTCCAAATAGGTCTTATGATAGCGCAGGAAAATTATCTTATCGCACTCCAAAAAACGGCTAAGAATTGAGGAGACTCGACCGGCAATATCCTGGATTTTGCCAGCTCGTATATTGCTGACAATAGCCATAACCAACTCGTTGATGGCTTCCTCATTGAGCAATATCGATCCTCTGGTTCGCCGCCACCGGATGATAATCAATGCTGAAAGGAGACAGACCAAAATCGCCAGGAATGCAATTAAAGCTTTCTCTATCATAAAGATAAACAGCTCTTATTTTAAGAAAATTACTTCTTTCAATTTATTGTGTCAATCAAAATATCAAGATCGTTTCCATAATTTACGAGCATAGCGAAATCGGGCTCGGCGCGATACCAGCCGGTTTCTTTTAAGAATTAGAAAAATATCCCACCAACCCAATTTTCCGTCAGAAATAGATTCTTCAAGAACCAATTTAAGTTCTAAAATAGTATAAAAAGGATCATCTTTAATCGCCTTGAGAATCAATTCTTCGGCTCTGCTATTAGAGCCGGTAGCAGAAAGAACCCGTTCTGACTCACTCCTCTTGCCATGGAAGGCGCTTTGAATAGATGGAAGTTCCTCAACCGTCGTCCTGACGTCTACGGCCGGGTCTTTTTTTTTTGCCGGGCTTGCTCCCGAAGGGTTCCCAAAAGCGGCCTTCGCCATACCTACGTTTTCGAAAGCCGGCAGGATATTGTCAAACTCTAAAAGCTCATATATCTCATAGACATTGGGAATCATATTGGCAAGCTTAATATCCCCATTGTTCTCTCGGATTTCTTTAACACGAGAGATGAATATTCCCCAGCCCGCTGAAGAGATATAATCAACCCCGGCCAGATCAAAAATAAGATTAAAGCGATTCCGTTTCAGAATTCTATCCAAGACCTCCTCCAGTTCAGTAGCCGTAAGAGTATCTACGACGCCATCTACGCGGATAATGGAAATATTTTGGTTTGGGCCACTTTCAGAAACAGATATTTTGATATTATCCATAGACATTATTATAACCAAATTAAATGGAAAGGGGAATAAAAAATGATTTTCCGACCCCCGCTGCCAACCTGATTTAAGGCCATTGCTTCTGCCCCGTTTAAGAAAGGTTAGCTGGCTCTAAATTTGTATTTTGGGCGATATTTGGCGACGTGGTGCAACTTATTGTAATAAAAGTGATATCATCATTTTGCACGGCCATCCCCGCATGTCGGTCAATATCCGAGATTACCAACTCCGATATTTCCCTGGGATCCCTGAAAGAATTTTCCTGAAACTGCGTATTAAAAAGATTGACCAGCCGCTCCATTCC
>JAPLUS010000360.1 GCA_026397495.1 Candidatus Zixiibacteriota bacterium
CTTCTCCTTTTTCGATTTCTTCTTTCTGAAAGATAATCAATTCCCGCTCGTTCTTTTCAAATTCCCTACGTGATTCGAAATAAGTAAGTTCTTTCCGCATATTATTCCAGCGAGAATATATTTCCTGAAGATCGGCAACCTTGTCGAATAGACCGGCGAATCGGTCAAGAAAACCAAGATGATTATCTTCGTCAAGCAACTGCTGATGCGAGTGCTGTCCGAAAAGCTCCGCCAGTTGTTTGGTGATCTCGCGAGATTGGGCGAGCGTTACCAGTTGATTGTTGATAAAGCTTTTGGAATTCCCCTTGAAAGGAATTTCCTTCCGCAGAGTCAACCGGGCGTCATCGCAGGATATTTCAATTTTCTTCAATATTTCGGCTATTGAATCTCGGCCGGATATATCGAAATCCCCCTCAATAACCGCCAGATTGGCTCCGGAACGAATATCATCTTTGTCGGCTCGTTCCCCCAACAGACGCCCAATGGCTCCGACAATGATTGATTTTCCGGCACCGGTCTCTCCGGTTAGGACATTCATTCCCTTTTCGAAGCGGATTTCGAGTTTATCCACCAATGCGAAATTCTCTATGTATAATCTTTGCAGCATTAATTATTTTTAGCGACGACTGATAAGGTCGGTAATCTCTTTGGTGAGTTTTTTAGATGTTTCCGTATCGCCCTTCTCTTCGGCCAATTTGAGCTCGCCTTTTAGTCGATCGATAATTCTTTCATACTTGAAAGAGAGTATTTTTCTAACGTAATCTTTGATCGTTACCGTAATACTATGGTTATCCCAGTTGATCCTCACCAGGGATGAAATCTCCGCTGTCAATGATTTATCATCCACCATATCGATTAGGATACCTTCAGAAACCGTTCCCTGAATCTTATAAACGGTCAGGATTAAAGAATATATTTTACCGAGATTAACCTCCTGAAAATCTTCAAAGACTATTTTTTCGCGAACCATATCAATATGTTCAGGGAAACTGACAATCAAGGATAATAAATCTCTTTCAATATCAATAATCTTCTTAGGTGGGGGTATTTCGGAGGTGGGACGAGGCTTCATATTGGTACCCGGAAGAAGACCGTAGAAATATTTTGCATCAATCGGTATCAAAGCGGAAGCTTCATCAATAAAAATCTGGCGTCGGGTGCCATCAGCAATCCGTCCTGCCAATTCAGCCAGTTCCTTGACCAATTTCTCTTTGGCGATGATACCGCCCTTCTTACTATCCATATTCTTTGTACGAAATTCCAGATATTTTAAAGCTTTGAATTTTATTTCCTCAATTCCCTTAGCGCCGCTTTTAACGGCTACCGAATCCGGGTCTTCGCCCTCCGGCGGCAGCATCACCATTACTTCCATACCGGCATCATAGAGAGCATCGACTGATCGGCCAGCGGCCGTCTGTCCGGCCGAATCGGCGTCAAAGAAGAGATAGGTCATATCGGAAAATCGAGCTAGAAGCCGTGCTTGCTGGGCGGTGAAGGCGGTACCGGATGAAGCCACAACATTGGTAATTCCGGCCTGGTACAGAGAAATAAAATCGAAATATCCCTCAACAATGATTACTTCATTTTTCTCTCGGATGGATTGACGGGAAAGATTCAGGCCGTAAAGAACGTTACTCTTTGAGTAAAGCAGGGTCTCCGGTGAGTTCATATATTTTGCCGGATCGCCTTTTCTCAGGGTCCGTCCGCCAAAAGCAATTGGTTTGTCGCTCAGATTGAATATCGGTATCATCAATCGCTGACGGAAACGATCAAAATATTTGTCCTCTTTATCCGAATGGATAACCAGCCCGGCCTTCTCCAAATCTTTGGGAAACAGCTCTTTCTTAAGAGCATATTTTAATAAGCCATCCCATTCTTCACCGGCAACGCCGAGTTGAAATTGGGTGATTGTTTTATCTGTCAGATGCCGGGTGTTCTTTAGATATTTCATTACCTGCTCGCGGTACTGTCCGGCTTTAAGCAAAGAACGAAAATAATCCAAAGCCACCTGATGGGCATAGTGTAACCGCTCCAACTCCTCTTTGGAGAAACGGTCTTCTTTTTTTTCCGGTATGATAATATTGGATTTTTGGGCAAGATAGCGAATCGCTTCAACAAAGGTCATATTTTCATGTTCCATCATGAACGTGAAGGCATTTCCGCCCTTGCCGCAGCCAAAGCAATGAT
>JAPLUS010000131.1 GCA_026397495.1 Candidatus Zixiibacteriota bacterium
GCTGTATCGCTCCGGAAATACCTACCGCAAAATAAAGTTTGGGATTAACTGTCTTGCCGGTTTGCCCAACCTGATGAGAGTAGGCAATCCATCCGGCATCAACAATGGCACGGGAAGCTCCCAAAGCGGCGCCAAGAGCCTCGGCCAGATTTTTGACCATGGGGATGTTTTCCGCTCCCCGAATTCCACGCCCGGCAGAGACTATGATATCCGCCTCAGTCAGATTGACTGATTGTCCTGATTCTATGACCGCTTCCTTGACCACCATGTTGGCGGCCAAAAATGAGTTGTCAATTGATTCAATAATCACTTCGCCATTACCATCTTTGGATTCATCAAATATTTTGGGCCGTATCGTCGCAAAAAAAACCTTCCCTTCCGCGCCGGTAAGATCAACAATAACATTGCCGCCATATGAGGGTCTGGTTACAACGATTTTGCCATTTTCCATTTTGAGGCCGGTAATGTCTGAAGCCATAGCGCCATTATTAAGAGCCGCCAGACGGGCAAAGAGCGCTTTGCCAAAAAAGGTGGCCGGACCAATGACCAATTGCGGTTGATATTTCTTAATCAGTTCACTTAAGATCCTACCGGCCATCTCATCATTATTATATTTCAGCGCCGGGTTGGAAACCGCCAATACTTTTCCACCGCCCCGTCTTGCCAATTCATTAGCCATGCTATCGGTCGATTCACCAAGGCAGGCGGTCATCAGATCCCCCCCCAATTTCTTTGCGGCAGAAATCAATTCAAAACTAATGCTTGATAATTTTCCATTCTTTTGTTCGCCAACAATTAAAACTTTGATGCTCATTATGCTATCCCTTCTAATCTCACACTAATCATCCGGTCAAATTATTCGGTCAATATAATGGAGATGGTTATTTCTGACAAATTCTTTTTAATACTAGCCTTTATTAGTCATCCCTTCAATTATACGACAAGGCGGTTCAAATAATCATTCAGAAAATTATGAATATCACTATATGAATTGACTGCCATCAGTTTTCCCCTCAGAATGGCACCCCCTTCAAAACCTCGGGAGTACCAAGCAAGATGCTTACGCATCTTAAGCGCCCCCGCTTTCTCTCCGAATTGATCAATGACCAACCGGGAATGCTCAAGAGCCAATTTAATCATCTCCTTGACTGTCAAATTCAGTAAAATTTCCCCATCCTTGAGATAGCTTTTTATTTGCTGTAAAATATAGGGATTTGTCATGGCGGCTCGGCCAACCATAATGGCATCACATCCGGTTTGAGAAAGCATATTCCTGGCGTCTTCCACCGTTTTTATATCTCCATTTCCTATCACCGGTATAGAAACTGCCCTTTTTAGGGCGGCGATTTTGGACCAATCCGATTTCCCTGAGAAGCCCGCTGAACAGCTTCGCGGGTGAAGGGTTATAGCGGCAATACCGGCTTTCTCCGCCATTTTTCCCACCTCAAGATAAACATCAGAATCAATTTCCCAGCCGGTACGCATTTTAATTGTAACCGGAATTCCTGATGTTTCAACGGCCGCCACCATTATTTCTTCAGCCAACTTTGGCTCTTTGAGCAGGGCCGCCCCTCCATTTTTCCGGGTAATTTTCTTTACGGGACAGCCGATATTGATATCAAACAGATTGGCTTCAAATCCCGCCAACGCTTTAATAGCCCGTGCCATTTTTTCCGGCGACGAACCAAACAGTTGTATCCCAATGGGATGGTCGTCCGGAAAAATGTCAATCATGGCGATGGTTTTCCTCTGATTATAAACTACGGCATCAGCCGAGATCATTTCCGTATAGCAAAAATCGGCTCCATATTTTCTGGCCATATGCCTAAAGGAGCGATTGGAAATGCCGGCTAATGGCGCCAGGAAGAGAATACCGTCAATGTTCAAGTTTCCTATCCGCATGCCGACAATATAATTAAGCCAACAATATATGGCAACAGGACATAACAGGATTTGGTGCCTTTGCTATTTTGAAATGATATAATAAGTTATAGCCCTTTTTGAAAGGAGCCGGGTATGCCGGAAATAATTGTAAAATATGAGGACAAGGTCATTGAAAGGGTGGTCATAGAAAAAAAGAGAATGACCATCGGCCGCACTAATGACAACGATATCATCCTTGAAAATCGCGGAGTCTCACGCAGACATGCCCAGATAGAATTCAATGATAATGCGGCGGTTATAATTGACAATGAGTCCCTCAATAGCACCTTTGTCAATAACCGCAAGATTACAGAGGAGATCCTGCACGATAACGATATCATTACCATCGGGAAGTATTCCCTTATCTACCATACCGCGGTCTCACACCAAGATTCCCCCGCCAGTTTTGACGGAACTATGGTCCTAAAGACTAAAAAACAGAAAGAGCTGGTCTAAAAGGATAAACTCGAAA
>JAPLUS010000181.1 GCA_026397495.1 Candidatus Zixiibacteriota bacterium
CGCAATCAGAGCGATGGCCTCATCCCAGGAAACGGGAATTTGCCTGTCCCCCCTTTTTATCAGAGGAGAAGTCAACCGGTTTTCGGCATTCACAATTTGATACCCGTACCGGCCGACATCACATATCCAGCCTTCGTCTATGGCATCATTACGTCGCGAGGTCGCCCGATAGACATGATTACTGTTTTTCCACAAGGTTAGATTACATCCGTCTCCGCAGAAGCAACAAATGGATTTAACTTTCTGCGTCTTCCATACCCGTATTTTATAGCGCCAATCGGTGTTGGTCAGAGCCCCAACCGGACAAATTTCAACAAGATTTCCAGAGTAAAGGGAAGCGACCGATTGCTCCGGAGCGGCATCGATTTCCGTTGTCTTTCCGCGTTGATAGGCGCCCAAGTCGTATTCGCCGAATATCTCTTGGTTGACCCGAACGCATTTAAAACAAAGAATACAGCGATTTTGATTTCTGATTATTTCAGGGCCTATTCGGAAATCATCAAAGGTCGATTTTCTATCCCTAATAAAGCGCTGCTTACTAAAATCGAAACGGGAATCGTCAACGCCGTGATTGAAAGTGTTGTCCTGCAAATCGCACTCGCCACCTTTATCGCAGGTGGGACAATCGAGGGGATGGTTCAATAATATAAATTCCAGAACCGCTTTTCTTCCCTGCTTGACTTTCTCCGATTCGGTATAAACCACCATACCGGGAGTAACTTCGGTAGCGCAGGAAACCTGCAATTTCGGCATATTCTTAATCTCGACATAGCAGATTCGGCAGGCGCCAATGGATTTTAACTTAGGATGCCAGCAGAAAGTCGGAATCTCTATTCCATTCTGCTTGGCCGCCTCGAGAATAGTTGTCCCCTTCAGCACCGTAATCTCACGGTCATTGATGGTCAGAGTTACTTTTTCAACAGTATCGGTCATTATTTAAATACAAACTCCGATTTAACCAGACATCGTTTATTATCGATATGATATTGAAATTCTTCCCTGAACAGCTTCAGTGCCGACTGAATAGGCATGACGGCGGCATCACCCAGCGGGCAAATAGTGCGCCCTAATATATTATCACAGATTGAATCAATTTTCTCCAGATCACCCGGGCGTCCCTTTCCCTTTTCAAGACGCTCGATAAGTTGTTCCAGCCAGGCAGTCCCTTCCCGGCATGGGGTACACTCCCCACAGGATTCATGTCTGTAGAAATGAATCAATCGTTCAATCACCCAAACCATACAAGTCTGATCATTGATAACAATAACCGCTCCCGATCCCAACATCGAGCCGAATGGCGTTGATGAACCTCCGGGAATGATAGCTTTCATATTATGACCATCCGGCACGCCACCGCCAAGATCATTAATCAGATAAGAAAGCGGCGTCCCCAATTCTAATTCATAGTTGCCGGGCCTTTTTATATGACCGGAGAGTGAAAAGATTTTGGTTCCCTTGGATTTATCGGTTCCCATCGAGGCATACCATTCCGCACCATTATTGATTATGAGTGGGACGGCCGCCAGAGTTTCCACATTATTGACCACGGTTGGGCACAGGTAGAGCCCTTCAATGGCTGGAAATGGGGGACGAAGGCGTGACATCCCTCTTTTCCCTTCCAGCGAATTAAGCAAGGCCGTCTCCTCGCCGCAGATATAGGCCCCTCCGCCGGTATGAACCGTCATATTAAGATTATAGCCGGTTCCCAGAATATCATTCCCCAGAAAACCTTTGGCATAGGCTTCCTCAATTGCCTTTTCCATCAAATGGGCCGGCCTTACAAATTCACCGCGGACATAGCAGAAAGCCTGGTGGCTTCCAATCGCGAAAGCGGCGATGGCCATTCCCTCCACAATAGCATGAGGATCATGCTCCATCAGGACCCTATCCTTGCAGGTTCCGGGTTCCGATTCATCGGCATTGCCGATCAAATAGCGGGGCTTTGAATTATCTTTAGGTACAAAACTCCATTTCAGCCCGGTTGGAAAACCGGCGCCTCCCCGTCCGCGGAGTCCGGATTTCTTAATTTCATCAATAACCGCGGCCGGCGACATATTCTTAAGAGTTTTTTCCCATGCCTGATAGCCGCCATGCGAAAGGTAGATGTTAATATTAGCCTGCTCAGGAAAATCTATATATTTAAAAAGAACTTTCTTTTCCATTTAGACTTGATTCCTTAAGATCATCCAAAATCCTGTCAATTTTTTCACGGGTTAATAATTCATAATATTTATCATCGATTTGTATCATTGGCGCCGAGGTGCAACTGCCAAGGCATTCGACCGAAATCAGAGTAAACAGGTTATCTGGGCTTGTCTCTCCTTTTTTGATTCCCAATTTCTCTTCCAGATAAGAAATAAGACTATCCGCTCCCAGAAGAGCACAGCTGATATTATGGCATACCTGAATAAGATGTCTCCCGACCGGCTTCTTGGGAAACATCGTATAAAAACTGGCCGCCTCGGCTACCTCCAGATAGGGGATCTCCAAAATGACGGAAATTTCTCTATATATCTCATTATTAAGATGGCCGACCTGCCGGCAGGCCACCGTAAGGGCCGGTAATATGGCCGATTTTCTTACCGTATAGCAAATCATCTTTTGCCTTATCTTGGCAATGGAGATATCATTGAGAATCATCTATCTACCTCACCCAGCACAATATCAATAGAACCGATGGCCGCAACGACATCAGCCACCAGTCTCCCCTCAATCATTTTAGGCAAAGCTGAGAGATTAACAAATGATGGCGGCCTTACCCGCATCCGGTGCGGCTTATTTGAGCCATCGGATGATATATAATATCCCAATTCACCCTTGGGGGCTTCAATGGCCTGATAAACAGCACCTTTGGGCGGCTTGAATCCCTCTGTAATAATCTTAAAGTGGAATATTAGGGATTCCATTTTGGTCAAAATATCCTGTTTGGGTGGAAGGACAATCCCTGGAGCATGTACCTGATATGGGCCTTCCGGCATTCCTTCAATCGCCTGCGTGGCAATTTTCAATGACTGCTGTATTTCTTTCATTCGCACCAAATATCGGTCATAAACATCGCCCTTTTCCCCCAGGGGAACATTAAATTCAAACTTCTCATAGCCACAGTAGGGATTGGCTTTGCGGACATCATAATTGACTCCTGAACCCCTTAGAGAAGGGCCGGTCAGACCATAGCTGATGGCATCTTCTGCCGAAATCGAGGCTACGCCAACAGTCCGATTGCGAAATATTTTATTATCAGTAAGAAGTCTTTCATAATCTTTAATCCGCTCCGGGATAACTTTTAATATTTTTTTCACTTCTCTGTCGAAATTTGCAGGTAAATCATGCGCCAGCCCACCAATGCGAAAATAGGTTGACATCATTCTCTGGCCGGAAACCGCCTCATAAATATCAATTATCATTTCTCTATCGCGGAAGGCATATAGAAGCATCGACATAGCTCCCAAATCAAGAGCATGGGTTCCCACCCAGACCAGATGCGATGCGATTCTGGTGAGCTCGGTCAAAAGCACCCGTGCATAAATGATTTTATCCGACATTTCAAGAGCCAGAAGTTTCTCCATGGCGAGGCAATAACCAAGATTATTGGACATGGGGGCCAGATAATCCATCCGGTCGGTCATCGGCATGACTTTGTAATAGAGTTTTGCCTCGGCATTCTTTTCAATACCGGTATGGAGATATCCAATATGGGGCGTGGCTTTCACAACCGTCTCACCATCCAGTTCCAGCTCGACCCTCAAAACCCCGTGAGTAGCCGGATGCTGTGGGCCCATATTAAGAGTCATGGTTCTTTTCCCCAAGGCCGCACTCATAGAATCACCTCGGGCAGCTGATCCTTATTATATGAGAACTGCGGCACTTCATACGTCAATGGAAAATCTTTTCGTAGGGGGTATCCGTCCAGTTCATCCGGGGTTACAATTTTCCTTAAATCAGGATGGCCAACAAAGAATATTCCCATCATATCATAGACTTCCCGTTCCAACCAATCGGCCGTATGCCAGAGTGAAGTGACCGAGTCAATCTTCGGCTCTTTAGCCGGAAGTCTCACTTTGAGAAAAAAGCGATACCGGTGTTTCAGCGAGTAGAGATTATAGACGACCTCAAAACGTCCTTCGGCTTCATCAGGTTGTCCCCACCAGTCAAGCGAGCAGATATCCATTAGAAAATTGAATTCCAATTCCTTGTCAGATTGAAAAGCGCGACAAATATCGAAGAGATATTCCCCGTGGATATAAAAAGACTGCTGATCACAGAAATTATCCTCCCGGATTACGGCCTCGGGAAAATTAAGGCGCAAAAAGTCAGTCAGTTTCTCTTTCATAAAGATTAGCCGGTCGGCGTATTGGTCTTCCCCTCTTTTTTGGCCAAGAGAGATTCCCTTTCCACTTTCTTAAAAAGTTCCAGGATTCCATTAATCAATTGCTCCGGTCGGGGTGGGCATCCGGGAACATATATATCAACCGGAAGAATTCTATCGACCCCCTGCAGGATGGCATAATTATTGAAAATACCACCGGTTGAGGCACAGGCCCCCATAGATATAACCCACTTTGGATTGGGCATCTGCTCGTACAATCTTTTTATAATAGGCACCATTTTTATGGAAACTCGCCCTGAAACAATCATCAAATCGGCCTGTCGCGGCGACGATCGCATAACTTCCATTCCGAACCGACCCAGATCAAAGTGCGATGCAAAAGTCGATATCATCTCAATCGCACAGCAAGCCAGGCCAAAACCAAGCGGCCACATAGAACGTTTTCGGGCCCAATTAACGACTTTATCCAGATTGGTGAGTATTATTGAATCGGGTATTCTCTCTTCTAATCCCACTTCAGGGCTCCTTTCCCGAGAATGTAAAAGTATCCGACTAACAGCATGACGACGAATATCAGCATCTCGATGAAGCCGAACATGCCCAATTTTCGGTATATGATAGCCCAGGGATAGAGGAAAACCACCTCGATATCAAATATCATAAAAAGAATGGCCACTAGATAAAATTTCACAGGGAAACGTTCTTTGGTGTCACCGGTAGGTTTTATGCCGCTTTCATATGGTTCGCCTTTGGCTCCTTCCCTTGAACGGCGGCCAAAGAATATCGATATAAACACCATTGTCAAAGCAATAGTGCCGGCCAACAAGAGTAAAATAAGAATTGGGAAAAAGGTCTCAAACATCTGCTAGTATTTATGACTTTATTTACAAGTATAGATGGCCCTAATTTTCAAGTCAACAACAATCTATATGAGACTCAATAGGGACGATCGCTGTGTTTGCCGCCGAGAGTTTAGCACTCATTTAATCATCAGAAAGATTGCCCGATTCTTATATGATTGGAGTATATCCAACCTCTGTCTCTCTTGTAAACCTCAACCCGGTAGATACCATTTTTCCGTGGTTCATATTCCAAGTGATCGGCCTTGGCTTCAATGATTTTCCCCTCAGTTCCGATTAATCGGATGGTTGCCTTATCGGGAGATTGAACGGTCAGATGAGAATTATCAAAAGAGGCCAAATAGCCGCCATCGGCAACAGTCTCCGAACCCCTTAATC
Organism: Candidatus Zixiibacteriota bacterium; assembly: GCA_026397495.1. Taxonomy (GTDB): domain Bacteria; phylum Zixibacteria; class MSB-5A5; order GN15; family PGXB01; genus JAPLUS01. The sequence continues at coordinate 5,566 of JAPLUS010000181.1, forward strand.
CACGGAATTGAAATCCAGAGGCATCTCCCCAACGATAATTGGATACGAATGCCCGACAGTCTTTTATCCCTTCATATATTTGCCATTTGGCCGTTTCTAAATCACTGGAGAGTTCCTCCCGCAGGAGAATATGCGTTCTCAAGGATTTGAATTGCACCTTATAAGGGAAAATGGTAATTCTTAAGGGACCAATCTTATAGGGATATCCGTGAACATCAACCCCGCCTAAACCAGCCACTTTTTTATGGAGACTGAGCTCATCCAATTTTTGCAGAATCCGGTCGGTCGGGAAACGCATGAACCTCCTTGGAGAAAACACCATTTTGAGCTTATTATATGGCTTAAGGTTCTCCATCCATTCCGACATTTGGTTCCAGATTTCAATCCCGTCATAATCTTCGGCATCCCAGGCTGTCCAGGGATAGGATGGATATTTGCCGAGACGAGGACGAATTTCATCGGGATGCGCCACAATTCCCAGTGCACTCTGTCTTTTTCCTTCAGCCACATATTCCTTAGGAGTCAAGCTAGGAGGAAGAACGCCTCTGGTTCCAAAGAGCAGATAATGATTGCAGTCGTCCCTATCATTATGCTCATAACCAATAAGCACCAGCAGTTTTTTATAATACCCTTCCTTCCCTTCGTCTTTATCCTTTAACGTCATATGGTCGGAGACAAGTATAAAATCCAGGCCGGCCGATGAAGCCGTTTCGGCGACCTCCTCCAGCGATTTAGTGCCGTCCGAAGCAGTTGTATGAATATGAAGACAGCCCTTATATTCGTGATAAATACCGGATTTAAGCATCCCTATTGAGTTATCCTTTCATTTCTTTCCGGCAGTTTGCGGAAAATGAAGAGTCCCAGAATCATCATAATAATTAAAGATAATACGGCTAGACGGTACGGCAGTTTGATTGAGGCCGTCTGTGATAGATTCAGATAACCACTTAGCGCCTTGCCCAAAGGACGAGTCGGGTTAAAAATAAAAACCATTATTCCCCATACTATCGGTCCCAGAACTGCCGCCGCCCTTCCGGAGAGAGAATATAGACCAAAAAAACGTCCCAATTCACCCTTGGGAACCATCTCAGCCAGAAAAGGACGCGATACGGTCCAAAGTCCACCCAAGAGTACCCCCATTAAAGACCCCAGAATATATATAATAAACCCGTTCTCAAAGACAACAAACATAAGAAGAACAAATATCCAGCCAAATATTATGGTTGTCATCATTTTTTTAAGATTTCTACTTTGAGCCAAATAACCGATGACAAATGAGCCAAGCATGGCCGAAGTAGTTGAAATAATCAGGAAAATTGTGAGGGAAGCATCAGAAAAGCCAATTACTATGGATGAAAATATTCCCATATTCAAAATTACGGTGGCCACGGCATCCTCAAAAAAATAATCCGCAATCAAAAATCTCAGCACCCCCGGATATCGGCGCGTATCTTTTATCCCCTCCCAAACATACCTATATGCTTTTCTGATATCTATTTTTGCGGGAATATCAGGCGAGACTACTTCTTTTGCCCAGAAAAATATCGGCAGCGCAAAAAGGAAAAAGAATATGGCCGTCGGGTAAAAAGCGGCTACCTTGCCGCCCGCCTCAAACCATGGGATTTTCAAACCAAAAATAGTTCCCGTTACCGCCGGCAGGACAAAGATCATTCCAAATATTGCCCCCAGATACCCTAAGGCTACCCCAAATCCTGAAACCAGTCGGGCATCTTTACCATCAGAAACAGAATAAAGAAGGGCATTATAAAAAACCATTCCCCCTTCATAGAAAAAATTGGAAAAGCCAAAAATGGCAATAATCAATATGAAAAGGCTTGTCGGTAGAATGGGAATTATTCCTATGGCCGTGCAGCAGAAGAAGGTAAGCAAGAGAAGAAAAAGCTTCTTTTTCTGAGAATGATCCGAAATCGCTCCCAGGGCAGGCATAATAAGGCCGGTCAACAGCATCGAACCGGAATAGGCAATATCATAAAACAATCCATCACGTCCTAAGTCCTCGACTACCCATCGCTTAAAATAGAGCGAAAGAATATTCATCGAGTAGATGGTATTGGCAAAATCATAAAGCGACCAGCCGATAACTCCTTTTCGAAAAATGATATGGGGGATTTTCAAAGCTCTAAAATATCTGAAATGGTTAGCATTCCGCTTCTTACCAGAAGAAGAAAGTCTCCCAACTCGAGACCAAGGTTGGAGCAGGCGGCGATATTTTCGCGGGAAGCTCCGGCAGCAAATCTCTTTTCTTTAAAACGGCGCATCATAAAATCAATATCAATATTAGTCAGCTTTTTTGAGGGATGCATCAAGGCGCAGGCAACCATAAAACCGGTGGCCGGATCCGTGGCATATAGAGCCCAATCTAAACGGGAATGACATTCAGCATAGCCGGGATGACAATGAATGGCATAAATCATTTCTGAGGGAAGATTATATGGGGCCAGCCATTCTTCCGTGATATAGGTGTGCTTGGCTGGATTCTTTGCGGTAACATCATAATCAAGATCGTGGAGCAAACCGGTCAGCCGCCAAAGATTGGTATCCTCCCCAAAATTCTCAGCCAGTTTTCCCACTACCGCCTCCACCGCCAGAATATGCTTTCTAAGATTTTTGTTGGCTATTTTGGACTCCATCAGGGCCAAGGCCGCCGGGCGATCAATCATCTGTGACTCACATTTATGATCAAGTTATCCCATTATAATAGATTTAAGGGGGAAAGTCAAAAATGCCGCGGCCAAACAGAAAAATCCCCAAATGCCGATATTCCAATTATCTTGACTTTGAACCGATTTAAGGTTAAAATTGAGTCAAATTTGATGCTGGGGTAGCTCAGTTGGTATAGAGCACTTGACTGTGGATCAAGGGGTCGGGAGTTCGACTCTCCCCCCCAGTATTTGAATTTGAACATCATCTCGAAAAGATATTATGGATCCCCTGAAAGAGTGGTTGGGCCGGCAGGATGGCGGACTGGTCCTCGATGTTGCCACCGGACGGGGATATTCGGCATCTCTTCTGGCAGAATCCCTTAATTGTTACAGAAATATTTTCGGCATCGATATCTCAATGGAAAATCTTTGTCAGGCTCAAAAGGGGATCAAAGATAAGAGGATCATTCTGCTTGGGATGAGGGCCGAATCTATGGGATTTGCTGATGGCACTTTTGATACGGTGGCGGTCATTAATTCCCTGCATCATTTGCAGTATGTTGAAGAGTCTTTGGCAGAAATGAAACGGGTTCTTAAACCGAACGGAAATTTTATCATATTTGAAATGGTGCAGGACGGTTTGAACGAAAAGCAAATATCGCACCGAGAAGCACATCACTGGTGGGGTGCAGTTGATCGGCAAAACAGCATCTTTCATCGGGAAACCTTTCGGAATGATGAACTCCGCGGGATGGTCGGTCGGCTGGGGTTGTCGAAAGTGGAATTTATTAATTTCAATGAAGAAACTGAAATTGACAGCAAAGAGGTAATCAATAATATTGAAAAGACAATCGATCTGTATATAGAAAAAATCCCGGAAAACATCGGTCGCCAGCCCTTGATAGATAAAGGACTAAAACTAAAAGAGCGTTTCCATGAAGTAGGTTTCGCCTGGGCGACAATTTTGATTGCCATCGGAACCAAATAATGCTTTTCTGATCGATTCCGAATGATCGGGCAGGTCAAAATCCCATCGGGAGAAGGGTGTGGTGCTGAGGAGGGTTTTGACATCTTCTTTTTTCAAGCAGTCAGGTAGGTCGGGTTCTGAGGTCTTCCGCGTGGCGGAAGAACGAAAAACCCGACATCCAATATTTTTGGATAATTGTCGGGTTTCTCATCTTCGCCGAGGCGGAGTTTCGAAACCCGACCTACCAAACATTTTTCAAGCAGAATGCAGCGCAAGACCCCAAATGGTTTTACTGTGCGCGGCAGACTTTAGGGCTTGTTGAAAAAGTCCCAAATTTGGTTGCGGCGGGTCTTGCGAATCCGCTTCATCGGATTCGTGTGACCCACCGCTATTATCCAACATATACTTACGTGTCAGGTCACAATCCCATTTACACGGGATCAAGTAACTATGTTATTAATAAGGCCAAGGCTTATTAATTAATTGAGCCTCTGCATTAAAGGATTTAATTTAGTGAATTCAAGAACGAAGAACCCCTAAAGAGCAGGAGGCTCAAATGAGAAATTACGAAAAGAACGGTCTGGATGAAAGCGGAATTTTTGTGGGGATCGATGTTCATCTGAGACAATGGCATGTCACGGTATTGGCTGCTGAGCAGGAGTTGTTCAGTGGCAAGCGGTTTATGAGGCTGGTTTTTCGGGATTTTGGTTACATGACCAGCTGCTGGAGTGGGGCGCCAACTGTATTGTGACACCGCCGTCGTTATTGCCGGTGGAGTCGGGGAATCGGGTGAAGACGGATAAGCGGGATAGTCGGAAGTTGGCTTATTTGCTATCGCGGGGAATGTTGAAGGCCATATGGGTTCCCAGCCGGGAGGAATGTTTTAATCGTGAAGTGATAAGGCGTCGCCGGCAATTGGTCTGGGATCGGGTTCGGGTTCAGAACCGGATAAAGAGTGCGCTCTATTTTTACGGGATTGAATTGGTCAACCCCCGGGGTCGCTGGAGCCACGTTTATGTAAAGAATTTATGGAGTTTGCGTTTGGGGAATAAGTTTGCTCAGGAAAGCTTTTGGCAATTTCTGGAGGCATATGAGGATTTATGTCGGCAGATTGAAAAGCAGACCAGTCTTTTAAGGGAATTGTCGCTGACGGATCGATATCGGGATCAGGTCGCGATATTGTGCAGTGTTTATGGTATAGCAACGATATCGGCCATGGAGATATTATTGGAGTTAGGGGATATTGCCCGTTTTCGGCGTGGGGAACAGTTGGCGGCGTATGTTGGATTGACCCCGTCGCAATATTCGAGTGGCGATAAGGTCCGGATGGGTCATATTACGCGGGTCGGTAAGGGCGCTTTACGGGGGACCCTGATTGAGGTTGCCTGGCTTTTGATTCGCAAAGATGTTGGGATGCATGCGCGGTATCTCAGGATAAGAGGCAACTCTGGTTCGAAACGTGCCATCGTTGCCATAGCTCGTCGCGTGCTTTTGTGCTTGCGGCGGATGCTTTTGGAGAAGCGGCCGTATTATTTGGAAGCAGCAGCTTAAGAAATTGATTTCGGAACTATAACGATCATGAGGAAGGAAGGCAGCGTTGCTGGGTCTGTGGGGGTTGGTTAAGACTATCTGATCAACGATCCGCCACGTGGCGCAAGTTTGCTGCTTCCCTCGTGAAAACCTCGGATTGATTACCTGTGGCTCACTATAAAAGAGGCCACGAATAGCAGAATGTCCGCCGTGGCGGACAGAATGGTTTGGATTCACGAAAATAATCCCGCCCTGCGGGAAATAAACCTTACAACGGGCTTGACTTAATACATAGCAGATCCAGCGCAACACCTACAATATTATCGGTATTGGTGTCGGTTCACATCCACCTGCGGCGGACAAGAACCGACACAACTATGCAGGATAATTGTCGGGTTTCTCATCTTCGCCGAAGCGGAGTTTCGAAACCCGACCTACGAAGATTGTGCGCGGCAGACTTTAGTCTGCCCGGCCGACTTGCGCCGTCAGTCCGCCACGACGGATTTCCTGACGGAATCCACTCTCCCTCTCTGGATCCCCGTCTTCACGGGGATGACAAAAAGTCAGTTGAGTAGGTCAAAATCCCCTTGGAGGAAGGGTGTGGCGCTGATGGGTGGTTTTGACATTTATATTTAAAAAGTCAAAAGCCTTCGGCATTTTGACCTACTTTGACTTTAAATTTAGGCAGATGTGAACTCGCCGCGGCGAGCCATCCACATTTGAAGAAATGACTGCCGGCAAATTCCGCCGACAGCCATTTCCCTATATTGCATCTGTAATCTTACAATTTAGCGGCAACCGCCTGAGCCATATCAAGGGTGCTTGATTTCCCCCCCATATCATAGGTGCGGACTTTTCCTTCCTTAATAATCGCCGCAATACCGCTTTCCAGCTTAATCGCTTTCTCCTTTTCCCCAAGCCACTCCATCATCAACACTACGGTCAGGAGCGTAGCCATGGGATTGACCTTGTGCATACCGGCATATTTGGGAGCGGAACCATGAGTCGGTTCAAACACGGCATAATTATCTCCAATATTTCCGGAAGAAGCAAATCCCAGCCCCCCCACCAATTGAGCGCACAGATCTGAGATAATGTCACCGAACATATTCGAGGTTACCAGCACCGAATAATCAAGCGGATTTTTCAGCAACCACATACACATGGCATCAATATTGGTTTCTTGAAGCTCTATACCGGGGTAATTCTTGGCTACCTCACGGGCGGTCCGAATCATCAAACCGGAGGTTTCTCTAATGACATTTGGTTTTTCCACCACCGTCACGGATTTTCTTCCGGTCTTCTTGGCATATTCAAAGCTATCGGTGATGATATTCCGGCAGCCGGTTTTGGTATTTATCCTCAGTGATATCGCCACTTCATTACCGGGATGTTTATCGAATCTCTTCATTTTAGAATTATGTTTCGTGATAACCGCGCGGACTTCATCGGGAAGAGGGAAAAATTCGACACCGGAATACAAATCTTCGGTATTTTCTCTAAAGACGACAATGTCGATATTTTCCTTATAGTTCAGAGGATTTCCCGGATAAGCCTTACAGGGTCTCAAATTGGTGCGCAAATTGAACTCCTGACGAAGGCGAACAATCGGGGAAGTATAGACATGCCCTTTTCCTCTCAATTCCGGACTTAGTTCAGCTTCGGCCTCTTCCTTGGGCTTTGAAGTTATGGCGCCGAAGAGGGCACAGTCGGTGCTTTTAAGGATATTTATAGTGCGATCGGGCAGCGGATTACCCTCGCGGCACCAAAAATCCCAGCCAATATCGGCGGGAATATATTCGGCATCAAATTTAAATTTATCAAGCACAATGCGGGCCGCTTCCATAACATCGC
>JAPLUS010000339.1 GCA_026397495.1 Candidatus Zixiibacteriota bacterium
TTCTCACTCTCCGGCCTTTCCGAATTGAATCTCCTTGATATTAATTCTATTTCAAAATCTGCTTTGGTTACGGCGGGGCTTCACTTTCTCTCGGGAAGCATGTCGAAATACCCATGGGAAATTCTCAAATTGCAGGGGCCGGCCCCAATTGTCACTTCTTATACCGTCAGCATTGATGAAACGGGGAAGATGCTGGAAGAAATCGGGAAGGCCGAATATCCTATCATAAAAATTAAAATGGGATTTGAGGATGATGAAGCTCTTATTCCCGAATTGAAAAAGGTTTCGGGGAAATCGCTCCGGGTTGACGCCAATGGCGGCTGGACACTCGAAAAAGCGGAGAGAATGATTCATCTCTTGGCTCAAATAGGGGTTACTATTATTGAGCAGCCGACTGATGTCGATTATGTCGGGGAATGGAAATATCTAAAAGGCAAAGAGAAAGTGGAATTGATAATTGACGAGGGTTTAAATAATTCTAATGACTATTATCGCCTGGCTGATTATGTGGATGGTATCAATATAAAAATGGCCAAAGCGGGTGGTATTATCGAAGCCAAAAAGATTGCCCAAGCGGCCCGCAGGAACAAGCTCAAGGTAATGCTGGGTTGTATGCTGGAATCATCGATTGGTATTGCTCCCGCGGTCTATCTCTCGTCTCTGGCTGATTATTTTGATCTGGACGGCCCCCTTCTATTGGAAGAGGATACCGCGGTCGGCATAAATTATAATGTTGAAAAGATTGTGGTCAATGATGATATTATAGGCGGCCCAAAGCTAAAGAGGGAATTTCTTAAAGATGCAAATATTTAAGACACTTCTTGTATCTATCTTATTGGTAATCTATTTCGGGAATAACGGCGTTGCCAAAGTTCCCACTATTAGTGTCATCTATCCCAAATTGAACGACCATATCGGGGCTGTCGATTCGACTTTTATTCTGGGGTCGGTGTCGGCCGGCTCCGCCTTAGTGATTAATGGAGTTAAGGTTTCCGTCCATAAGGACGGTGGTTTTATTGCCTTTCTGCCTATTAGTCCGGGACGGTTTGAGTTTAATCTTGTTGCCAAAAAAGGGGCTGATTCGGCCAATCTTTTGTGGCCGGTCAATGTGCCGGTGCCGAGGAAATCACTCGATTCTATCAACCTGCAGATTGTTGATGACAAAGATAAATCAAATAATCAGGTGCTGACATCCGGGGATTTTCTTTTCGTAGATTTTTGGGGCACGCCCGGATGCTCCGCCTTTTTCTCCATACCGGACTTGATTGACTCGATGCCAATGACAGAAATGCCGCCACAGGTACAATCATTCTGGGGGAATTTCCTCTTTGGCGGGGGCGTCATTCCGGATTCTCTTAGGGTGAGGGGATATTACCGGGGTTTTCTGCCTATCACTTGCCAGAGACTGCCCGATTCGAGTCGTATCTTTTATCATCTTGTATCATCTGATATGGAACAGGCAATAAGGCAGATACAAAATAATAAGACAGATTTCAATATTTTGTCATTGCTGAAACTTCGCGATCGAAGTAAAAAGGATAGCTCGAATTACTTTATCAGTCTTAATCCATCCGCCTGGCCCAGGATGGTGGAGTTTATGGATTCGGTTCAGATTATTAGAGTCGGCCCCCAGAAAGGATATTTGTCGATTTCTCAACCGAAAGGAATTACCGCCCTGGCCGTTGGAAGCAAGGGGGAGTGGCTTAAATTGAAGCTTTCCCAGACACAGTATGGCTGGGTCAATAGAAACTCCATACGATTTATGGAAATTGGTCAACCACCGGAAATATCGTATATAAAATCGCTTAGAACTTATTCATTCTCCGACAATCTGAGCATCGAAATACCGCTTTCCGCCAGACATCCTTTTCGAATCGAAGAGGAAGACCCCTATACTATCGTGCTCTATCTATTTGGGGTCAACTCCGATACCGACTGGATAAGATATGATTTCAAGGATACGACTTTGGAGATAGCCACCTGGTCTCAGGTAGAACCGGAGTTATACTCTCTTAGATTACATTTTAAGGAACGGATTTGGGGATATGATGCTTTTTATGATAATTTTATATTGAAGTTTCAGATTAATAAACACCCTCAAGATATTGCCAGTCTTAGAAATAAAATTATAGTCGTTGATCCCGGCCATTCGACTGATCCCGGCGCCGTTGGCCCAACCGGATTAAAGGAATCTGAAGTTAATTTGAAAATAGCCCAGGCTCTTAAGAAAGAATTAGAGAAAAAAGGCGCCAGGGTTATTCTTACCAGAAATGATATGTCAAGTTTGCCGCTTAATGACCGTCCTGTTATTGCCAGGCAGAATAAGGCCGATATTTTCGTCTCGATTCACAATAATGCTTTACCTGATGGTGTCAATCCTTTTGCAAATAATGGTATTTCCACTTATTACTATCATCCCCACTCCATAGAATTAGCCAGAGCTATCCAGGAGCAATTACTGAAGGGGACAGGGCTAAATGACTATGGTCTGTACTATGGCAATTTGGCCGTTGACCGTCCCACACAGTATCCGGCGGTTCTGGTGGAATGTGCCTTCATTATGCTGCCGGAGCAAGAAGTCCTATTGAAGACAGAGCAATTCAGGACAAAGTTGGCCAAGGGAATTGGGAATGGTATAGAAAAGTTCTTGAAGGGTTATGAGCAACGATAACAGAGCAGAGAAAAATAGTTTGATATGGCTGATTGCTTCAGCCATGGTTATTGCCGGCGTTCTCTTAATAGCGGATGCTTTTCACTTCCGCTTCCTGGCAAGACTTCCCATCCGGATGGGAATAGGGCTCCTATTTTCCGCGATAGCTCTTATCGCCGGCAAAGAACGGCCGGCCGCCATAATCAGTATCGCCGTTGTCTGGATAGCCATTCTGCTGACTTTACTTTCTTAGATTTCCATTCTCTATGATACTCCATAATCCCCCAACGGTCCTCCTTGATTATGGCAGGAGCGGCATAGAATTATCCCTTGACCGTTCAATCGCCGATTGGGTGGTTATCGAGCCGGGCGAAAAACCGGCCATTCGGGATTTCAAGCAGGTCTTTGATATATCAGTC
>JAPLUS010000317.1 GCA_026397495.1 Candidatus Zixiibacteriota bacterium
TTTACCGCAAGTTTTTCCGCACCATCCGCACTGATTTTTGGGATTGGTTTGACTGGCTATAATGGCTTATTGGGCAGGATTTGCAGATTGTTTCCATATTCTTGCTCCCTTAAGAGTCGCCGGGATTATAGGGCATCTTGACTTGGTCGGTGATAGTATTTATCCTTAAATACAAGTTTAGGACAGATTGCCAATTTTATGGATAGAGATTTAACGTTAGAGTTATCCTCAAAGGGTTATTGGCCGGCGGTGGCTATGGAATATCTTATGAAAAAGAAATATTCCAAAGCGGTAGAGCTATGTCAAATAGGACTGAGAGAAAATCCTTATCTTCTCTCCGGTCATATTGTTCTGGCCAGAGCGTTGTGTCATTCCGGACAGTGGGGAGAAGCTGAGGAGCAATTTTATAGGGTCTTACAGATTGATCCTCAAAATCTAATAGCTCTCAAGTATCTTGGCGACCTAAAATACCGGCAGGGGGATGAAGCCACCGCCTTATCTTATTATGAGCGGGTTCTGCAAATTGACCCCAATACTTCAGGCCTGTCTTTGCCGTTGACGGAAAAATCGTTGGAGCATACCACTATTCTGACTCTTCAGAAGGGCGAGGAAAAGAGCGAGCCCGGCCGAGATTCCCTAAGACAAATTCCCTTTAAAACAGAGACGGTAGGCGATCTGCTTTTGGCTCAGGGACATCCCCGTCTGGCGCTGACTGTTTTTGAGGAGCTGGCGGCGACAGGCCAAAATCCCCGAGTGAAAGAAAAAATTGATAGGACATCCGAATTACTGAAAAATAAGGACAGAAAAAATGTATAGGAAAAGAATCAAGAAAGTGCAGAAATATATTAAAGAGGAAAATCTGGATGGCTTCATTGTCAGTCGTCTTGTCAGCATCCGCTATCTTTGCGGATTTAGCGGCACCTCCGGACTGCTGATTATTAGGAAGAATTCTGCTCATTTCTTAACCGATTTTCGCTATAAAGATCAAGCCCAGAAGCAGGTCGAGGGAGCCGCAATTATTATTACCAAAGGGGAGATCATCTCTGAGTTGAAAGAGTTGACTCAGTTTCATGGCAAGAATCTAAGATATGGGTATGAGACGGAGTATCTAAGTTGTAATGATCGGCAACGGTTACAGAATAGTCTTGGCAATGTTCTGTTCTTGCCTATGCTCAACGCCGTTGAAGAATTCTCGGTAGTTAAAGATGAGAGTGAAATTACCCTGCTTAAAAAGGCAGTTGACATTACGGATGTTGCCTTCGAGAGAATATTGGGGTACTTGCGGCCGGGATTACGTGAGAGGGAGATTTGTGCGGAATTAGAATATCAGATGATCTGCCTGGGTTCGGAAAAGCCGGGTTTTGAAACAATAGTCGCTTCCGGTTTCCGTTCGGCAATGCCGCATGGAGTGGCATCGGATAAGAAAATCAGCCTTGGAGATTTTGTAACTTTCGACTTTGGGGCAACTTACAAAGGATATGTGGCTGATTTGACCAGAACCGTGGTGATTGGAAAGGCCACTCTTCGGCAAAAAAAAATATATAATATCGTCTTGAGGGCACAATTGGCCGCTATTCGAAAGGTCCGAGCGGGAATAAAAGCCAAAATTGTCGACCGGGCAGCCAGGAATGTCATTGAAAAAAATGGATATGGGAAATATTTCGGTCACGGCCTAGGGCATGGAATCGGCATATATATTCATTCGAAACCATCTGTGGGTCCCCGGAGTACAGATATTTTGAAAAAGGGGATGGTTATTACCATTGAGCCGGGAATTTATTTACCCGGTTGGGGTGGAGTTAGAATTGAGGATGATGTTCTCGTAACTACAAGAGGTTGTGTGGTTTTGAGCAAATCATCAAAAAAATTATTGGAGGTATAGTTTTAATATGTTATCTTTTTAGGTCTATAACCTAAAGAGGTTTGTTATGAAAGAGAAAACTATTAAAAAATTGATAAGATTAGTTGAAGAATCGGAGATTGATCAACTTGAGGTAACCAGTTGGGGCCGAACGGTCAGAATTACCCGCCATCTTGGAAATCGGAATGGCAATTCGGATCAGCCGGCAGTGGTTCAGACCATTCTACCGCCGCAGGCACCTTCTCAACCGGCGCCGGTCATAGCAGCTGCCGTTGAGATAAGGGCGACCGAGGGT
>JAPLUS010000126.1 GCA_026397495.1 Candidatus Zixiibacteriota bacterium
TCCATTTTCAGTGCCTTTTCCCTTCAATTGCCATCCCTGATCGAAAACCAAATGAGGAGAGTCAACTTCTATTCCCTTTGTTTCGGAATCAATGTCGATTGTATGGACACTCAGCTTTTTGTCAAATCGAATAGCCGCATGGATAATATTTTGGGTCAAGGAATCTGAAAGATCTTGCCCAAAATCCTCATTTTCCAATCGCTCTTTAGACGCTTGCCATATTTCTTCCAAAGGGCCCCCCTGACTTGAAAATATTTTGGCAAGAATCGACTCAATTCTATGGCGATATGAAGAGTTAACTATTTTGGATATTTGCTCTAAAGCAGTAGTAATGATAATAACTTCATCCAGTTTTAGTTTATCAACGCTGACACCACTTTTTTCCAATAACCTGTAGCCCCGGAGGTTTCTGTCAAAGACCACCGGAAAATGCCCGGCAGAAATGGTATTTAAGTACCTGTAAACAGATCTAGCTGAAATCCGGCAAATCCTCTTTATCTCCTCAGGAGTTATGGCTCGCCTATGGTGCAAGAGATTCAACAACAATAATATTTTTGACATCTTTTCCATAATAATATCATAGGGTGAGGTAATGCCCCCACCCTATTACCCTCTGCTGTCCCTTATTGAAAAATGCTCTCAATTACTTCAACCACCTCTTCAATGAACGATAGATTATTCTGAGTAGCTGAAAACACTCTAGATACTAAGTGTATCTGGTGGAGTGCTTGTGGGTATTGGATCCGGCGAATGATAGGGAGGTATCGGTATACCCCCAATATCATCAGCCAAGATATTGGATGGTGTAATGTAACTTCCAAAAACCCCTAATAGTGCCAGAAAAAGACAGCACGCCAAAAAGATCCTCAAGATTGTTTTCCTACAAGCCATTTTGCCTCCCGCCTAAATATGATGGGTTAATCCATTTAGCTTATAAGGTTACTATCAATAAATATGCCTACAAATGCATAGAGAAGGTGCGAGCTACTTAATTGCTTAAGGATAAATGAGTTAACGGAAAATTGAAGCCGCTTCGGATAGGAAAGATCTGCCTCTTTTTTTGCCACCCCTAACCACCAAGATTGAAGCTTTGTGAAAATGAGATGGTTATAACGAAGCCGATTTGGTAAATAGGCGGTAAACCGGCAAGACAGGCAAGAACTAAAGCCCTTTTAGGATCCGATATTTTTTAATTTTTCTTCTTAAAGTCGATAAAGGGATGCCCATAATTCGAGAAACTTCGGATTGGTTCCAATCATTGGAAATAAGTAAATCACGAGTTTTGGCTTTTTCCAATTCCTCGGCCAGATGTTTGCCTTCGGTCTTCGGATTTTTGTTATCCAAAATTTCTGAAGGCAAATCAGTTAAATCGACCTCTTTGCCCGAATAAAGCAGGCAGTACTTCTCGACGAGATTCTTGAGCTCTCTAACATTGCCCGGCCAAGAGTATGCCAATAATGCTTCCAATGCTGAAGATAAGATAATTGGCCTTTTATTCTGATGGGGAGAGAAAACGGTGAGGAAATGATCCAGCAAAAGAGGAATATCATCAAGGCGCTCGCATAGCGGGGGGATATGAATGATAATCGCATTTATTCGATAGTAAAGATCCTCCCGAAATTTTCCCTGTTTGATAAGACTCTTAAGGTCTTTATTGGTGGCATAGACAAATCTAATATCGGTGAAAATAGTGCGATTGCTTCCCACTTTCTCAAAGCTCTGATATTCCAGGACTCTTAATATTTTGCTCTGGATATCCATTGGCATATCGCCAATCTCGTCTAAGAAAAGGGTGCCCCCATCAGCCGCAGATAATTTTCCTTCACGCTCGTTAACGCCCGTGGCGACATTTTTTGCCACACCAAAAAGCTCACTTTCTATAAGAGACTCAGCAATAGCGGCGCAATTGAGCTTGATAAGCGGTCCCTTGGACCGCAGGCTTAAATCATGAATCATCTGTCCTAATATCTCTTTGCCGGTTCCGCTTTCTCCGACCAAAAGAATGCTGATATTGCTGCGAGCTATTTCGGGCAATCTGGAGAATAATGATTTCATTGTTTCATTTTGGGTAATAAATTTTTTGGTTACACCCAATTTTATAAAATCATCGGTCAGTTGCTTCTTTGTTTCCACCTGATGTCTATAGTCTCTTATAGTAGAGAGTAAGAGCGAAATAAAATTGGCAATAGAATGAATAAAGGTTATATCTTCCGGCTCAAATAAGGCCGGAATGGTACGATGATCCAAATAAAGAACACCGGCCAAACGCTCATCAATTCTAATCGGTAGACAAATAACTGAAAGAATATTATGGGCCAAAATGCTTTTGTAACCTTTGGTCCGGCTGTCTTCCCGGGCATTATCAATAAAAAGGGGCGTCATTTCCCGGGAAACCATTTTGATGACAGAGCGACTGAATTGTTTTATATCCTCTATAGATTCAGGGTCGCAATTCACTAACAATTTAACGGCCAATTCCGAATGGTCATCGGCGCTCAAAAGGAGAACCCCTCGTTCGGCGCCGCTCTCATTTACGGCAAATCGCACCAGATTCTCAAGAGCCGAATCATAATCACCTATATTTTTAAGAATTTCAGAGATACCGTGCAAGAGTTTCAAAATTCGGGTATGATCAAATGGCTGATTGAACAGGGTTCCCGCTTTTTGGGCAATGGAATTGGCCAGGGTGATATTTCCTAGGCTTTCCGCTAATTTCTTGGCCTGAAGATAGAATTTCCCAGCCAGTCTAACAGAAGAGGCACTCTGATATATCTCTGCTATTCTTTGGCAAAGAAGCAAAGCATAGAAGCGATCGCCTGAAGCCATCAGTTGCCGATAGGCATTTTTCAAGTAATGAAGAGACTTGAGATTATTATCTAACAAAACATCTTCAGATTCATACAGAGCTGAAAGAGCTTCAAAAAGCGGTACACC
>JAPLUS010000001.1 GCA_026397495.1 Candidatus Zixiibacteriota bacterium
GAAAAAAGATCAACTCGGAGGCGCCTTCATTGGCGCTATACGGGGTTGGATTATTCTCAGCTTCCTTATTTTCCTGGTATTTCTTGTTCCTATGCCGGACAAATTCTATTTGGATTTTGATGCTTCTTTCCTCGGAACGACGGTAGCCAAGACACTTCCGGCCATTTATGAAAGTTCCGCCAAACTCCATCCCCGGAACCCCTATTTTATGAAGAAAGTGGAAAATGCTCTATTGCAGAATCCCTCGCCCCAAATGGGTGATGCGGAACGAAATGATTTGGCCAAGTCACGGGCGCAGGTTTACCGCGTTATCTATCAAATCGATAGATTTTTCGGCTCACAGGAACGGAAAAGACCCAGTACCTAATAAAGCTATTTTCAAATTTGGCGTTACTGAGTATATTCAAGCCGGCCAATACCGGCTTTTTTATTGTTAGATTGTTAGGAAGCAATGTCCAATTTTGACAGTCATACATTAGAGGTTTTGGAATATCCCAAGATAATTTCCATTTTGGAGGGGCTATGCCTTACCTCCTATGGGCTTGTAAAAATCGGAGCCATCGCTCCCATGAACCATAAGGAAGCCATCGAGACCAGATTGGACGAAACCTCCCAAATGAAAGATATAATCCGATTTGGCCAGGCTTTTCCACTCTCTCGAGTTGAGGATGTTACCAGCTTGCTTAATAAGTCAAAAGCCGAGGGGATTTTTCTTGAGCCGGTTGAGTTTCTGCGGATAGAAGAGCTCATCGAAATCTCCATCTCTCTGCACAACTATGCCAAATCTGAGAGAAGCAAATTCCCTCTTATAACCGGATATCTGACAGCTATCTATTCCGCGCCGGAAATAAAGAAGGCCATTGACAAAACGATTGATCGGGATGGGACCATCAAAGATTCGGCCTCGCCGGAATTGCAAAAGATTAGATCTAATATTATCACCTTAAAAAGCAAAATAGTCAGCCGCCTGGAGCATGCCCTGACCGAGAGACATAAATCCCAGGGGTGGCAAGATGATACCGTGACGATACGAGACGGGCGCTATGTTATCCCGGTAATAGCCGGACAATTTCGTTCCGACTCCGGCATTATCCACGACCGTTCTCAATCCGGCGCGACCTTCTATGTGGAACCGAATGAAATTGTCGAAGCCAACAACAATTTGGGGCTTTTATTTCAAGACGAGCGATTGGAAATCGATCGCATACTTCGACGTATAACTTCTATGATCCGTGATCGGTCCGACCAACTGCTTCAAAATTGCGATATAATCGGCTCGTTGGATGCTCTTCACGCCGCCGCTCTCTTTTCCATCAGGGTTGGCGGAGAGAAGCCATCGATTGACACGGAAAACCATTTAAGACTACTAAAGGCAAGTCATCCTCTCTTACTCTATTATGCGGAGAACAAAGATAATATTATCGCCAACGATATTTCTCTCGATAACGGACGCTTGGCTCTAATAATTACAGGACCTAATACCGGCGGCAAGACAGTCCTCCTGAAAGCAGTGGGGCTCTTAGTATTAATGGCGCAGAGCGGCCTTCACATTCCGGCCGATGCCAAATCGGAAATTGGTCTCTTCAACAATGTCATGGCCGATATTGGCGATGAACAATCTATCGAATTGTCTTTATCCACTTTTTCCTCGCACCTCCGTCAAATAATCTATGCTATCCAACAGGCTGGGCCGAAGACCCTCATACTACTGGATGAAATCGGAGCCGGCACCGATCCCAAAGAGGGCGCCGCCTTGGCCGAAGCTATCCTGTTCAAGCTAATTAATCTTAAGGCCAAAGCTATCGTAACAACTCACTATTCCCAGCTAAAAACTTTGCCGATGTTATATCCTGAAATCGAAAATGCATCTTTTGAATTTGACAAGACCTCGCTTAATCCAACCTTTCGTCTGCTGACCGGCATCCCGGGAGCATCTTATGCCATTGAAATAGCACAGCGACTGGGAATGCCATCCAGCATAACCGACAATGCTCTCCAGTTGCTTGGTAAAGGAGAACGGTCGCTGATCGGCTTAATTGAATCGCTGGAGAAAGAACTGGCTATCCTGCGGGAAGATAAATCCGCTCTCGAAGAAAAACTTAAGAACGCTGCCCAACTCGAAGATTATTACCACCGTCAAATAGATGGATTAAAGCAGGAGATTGAGACTGCAAAAAAATCCCATCTGACGGAACTCGAAGAGATTCTCAATGAGGCCAGAAGTGAGGTAGAAAGACTTGTCAAAAGCATTCGAGAAAGCAAAGCATCACAGGAGTCCGTCAAATTAACTCATAGATTTTTGAAAGAAAAAAGAGGGCAGCTGGAGAGTCTGAAATCAAAACATATTCCCCAGACAGTCCGAACTGATAAATTGGCGGCCGGCAATATGGTAATGGTCGAATCTCTTCGAAAGGAAGGTGAATTGGTCAGGTTAATCGGGGACAGCAAAGCTAAGGTTCGTATTA
>JAPLUS010000283.1 GCA_026397495.1 Candidatus Zixiibacteriota bacterium
GAACGAAGTGCAAGCTTTCTGCTTTCGGTAGATTTCTTTTGGGACGGCTCGGTCAAGCGATTCATTTTTATAAGTCCTCCTGGGAATTAATAAAAGAAAAAAGAGCATTTCCCAGAAAACGGGCTATTCTGCCTAACTTGGTGTCATTATTAGTTAACGGGTCACTATTGCAGATAAAACGTAATATTCCCCAGCACTTGTCCCGATAAATCAGCGGGTAGACGGCGTCAAAGAGCCCCATCGAAACCGGTAAGGCCAGATCGATCGATCCGCTATTTGGGGAGCTTATATGCCGACGATGCTCCAGCACCACCATTAAATGGTTATGATCGGTAGCCGTCAGGTCAATAACACCCTCAGCAGAATCTGGAATTCGGGTCGACGAGGCCAACAGGCCAAGCGTTTTTTGATTGTAAACATATAGGCCGGTCTGCAAAATTTCCGGCCAATTTAGGAATATGTCGGTCAGCTTGCTCCAGAGGATACTGCTATCAATATCAGCTATGAAAGAAAGAAGCAATTCCGTTACCTCATCAGGCTCAAAACGGTTTTGCGATAATTCAGCGAATCCATAATTGGGAATCAGCACCACTTGATAATTAGCCGGATTTCCGGCGATGAAGTTGAGAGCAATAATGGCTCCAAAGGAATGTTTATTATTGTCAGTATCTATAAAATCGAGATCGACTGCCTGAAATGAAGTTTCATAGTGCCGTTCACCCCGAAATATGGCAAGAATAGTGGCATAGGATTCTTCAGTGAGTACAGCTTTGATATTTCGACCAAAAAGCCTCTCCATTGGATATTGAAGAAATTGTTCAGTCATGGTATCGACATAAACAAAACGCCCTTTGAGATCGATTTTAAAGATGGCACAGCGCTTTATCCTTTTCTCCGCCGCCGTCAGGTCAAGGCCATTATTTGTCATCTCAGGTTACTTTTTGAAAACCTTAATTTTGGTTTGCACTCGTTCCGTTTTCACCACAACAAAATAGACACCGGAAGCCACTTTCTCTCCGCTATTATTGATGCCTCTCCAAGTTACTGTGGCTCTTGCGCTATTATAATTATCGGTGAAATTGTCCCAAACTTTCTCGCCATTTGCGGTATGAATGGAAATTTCCGTCGGGCGGCCCGCATTTGAACCAAGAAATATAGTAAGAGAATCACTAAAAGGGTTAGGGCCGACCGTAATATGTCCGCCATCTTGAGGGCGAGTGGCGATGGTCAATTGAAGATGAAAAGTATCCGCCAATGTCCCGAAATCGGCAATAAAAAGCGGCTCCCAAAGACCGACATCCTCTATTTTCGCCAGATAGCGTAAATCCGCCGTACGTTTAGAGTTATCGGCTATAAAAATGGCGCTGGCCGGAAGATTGACGGCGGTTATATTAGGCACTTCAATTCCCATTCCGGAGACGGTAATCGTTAAATTAAGAGAATCACAGACCACTAAATATATCGGATCAATGGGGGTTATAAGGGGAAAGTCGGCGGCCTTATAGGTATCAAAAAGGCCGTATCCGTAAAGGTTATCAGGATTATTATAGCGATCAGCTGATCGAAGCATGGCATCTTTTAATTGTAGCGGTGACCAATCCGGATGAGCCTGCAAAAGCAAGGCTCCAGCGCCGGCCCCCAATGGCGCCGCAAAGGAAGTCCCGGAATGAGAACAGGAAAATCCCGAAGGATAATTGGCGCCACAGACACCTGTACCCATAGCTACCAAATCCGGCTTTATACGCCCATCATAGGTAGGTCCGGCCGATGAAAAGGCCGTTATCATACCCTCGTCATCGACCGCTCCCATAGCGATTACCGACGCGCCGTCGGCCGGAGGGGTAATATAATGAAATAGATGCTGTCTCTCATTACCGGCGGAATTGAAGACAGCAATGCCTCGCGAGACGGCTATCTCGGCGGCCAGGGTCACGACCGCGGTCTGGCCATCAAGATCCTCATAGGAGGTATACCAAAGGGAATAGCCCAGTGAGGAGGAAATTATCTCGGCTCCCAGTGAATCCGCCCATTCGGCCGCCGCTGCCCAATCATCTTCCTCGGCGGGGACTTCCTCCCAAGTCCTCTCGGTCTTGGCTACGGCGAAATCGGCGTCATAGGCGGCGCCAATTAGAGTATTGGGGACAAATCCACCCAAAACAGAAAGGGTCGTGGTTCCATGTGATGGCTCCGACGAGGGATGGGTTGTATCGCCGACAGAGGTATCCTTATTTATAAAGTCATACTTGGCGACGAGTGACAGACTGTCGAAGGCGGTATGATCCAATTTAAAACCGGTATCAAAAATGGCGACTAATACCCCCTTGCCGGTAAAACCGCGGCGATGCATTCGGGGGATATTAATTTGATTAAGCTGAATAAATGATGATCCATAGACCAAATCAGTAGGGGAAATATCTCTCAATTTGAAACTACCATAAGAAGGTTCCGGCCTGGGGAGCGTTCTTGCGACCGGTTTGATTTCGGCCACATAGCGGAGTGCCGCAAGGCGGCCTATGATTTCATAGTCAGCATATCCGGAGACAGCATTGAGCCAACGCGATTGATGCGAAATTTCCATCCCCAATAATTCCAGGGAGCGGACATAATCAGCATTGACCGGAATATCATAGAAATCAAAAGATGGACTGTTGGTCCGATGGACGCGCCGATTGACGGCTCTTTCGGAGAAAAGTGGGCGCAGATTGGCGGCCGTCATTTTGTACGATTGCGTATCGAAAATTCCCTTGTCGGTGAAGAAGACCCAAATCTTAAATCTCTGGCCGGCAGGGGCAGTAAGGAGGGAATCCTCAAGCAGTTTCCCAATTTTCGGCTGATGAGGGGCAATTTGAAGCGGAATTTCCGCCGCGGCCGCAACAGTGGCGACGATGAACATTATCACAAGAATGAAGTATTTCTGCATCTTTAGTCCTTTGATTTATTGGGACTTCAAGGTAAATACGAAAGGCAGGAGAGGTCAAGATGTAAATGGGAAATCGGTTGACAATTCCAGTTTTTGGTTGTACTTTTTTACAGATTTCTATCGGTATTAAGCCTGTCTTTAATGCCCCCGTGGTGTAAAGGATAACGCA
>JAPLUS010000231.1 GCA_026397495.1 Candidatus Zixiibacteriota bacterium
ATCACGGCTCATCAAAGAATCAATCTGCTTCCCTTCCGGGGTGGTCGCACCGATGTTATCGATTTTCAATGCCGAGAACACCCCTCCATTGGTTCAAGATTGGACCTGCTCGCTTCAACTATAGATGGTTTTCACAAGGAGGGAATCCATTTCTTGATTGCCGCGGATAATCCGGGTCAGGCTTTGCGGCTAAATGAATTGCTGACCGATAAGATGGCACCGCTGGTCGCCCTCCCGATTGAAGTAGCGCTGCTGAAAGGCGGGTTTGTCTCCCGCGAAAATGAACTGGCGCTTCTGACGGATCATCAGATTTTTGGAAAATATTACCGTCATATCAGAAGGAAAAAATTTAAAGAAGGGGTGGCTCTACAAGATTATACCAGTCTGACCATTGGAGATTTTGCCGTCCATGTCGATTTCGGAATTGCCCGTTATCAAGGATTAAAGACGATATCAGTCGATGGCCGTCCGCGGGACTGCCTGCTTCTTATCTATGCCGAGGGAGATAAGTTATATGTTCCCATTGAGGAATTTAACCGCGTCAGCAAGTATGCCGGAAAGGATTCGATGCCAAAGCTATCTTCCCTGGGAGGTTCCGGCTGGGAAAAGATTAAAGAACGGGCGAAAAAGGCCATTGAAGATATGGCCACCGACTTACTTAAAATCTACGCTGAACGAAAAATTAAGACCGGCTTTGCTTTTGACCCCGACACCACCTGGATGAAACAACTGGAAGCATCCTTCATCTATGAGGAAACATTCGACCAGTCCAAAGCCATTAATGCCATCAAAGCTGATATGGAAAAACTGACACCAATGGATAGATTGGTTTGCGGCGATGTCGGTTATGGTAAGACGGAAGTGGCGGTCAGGGCTGCCTTTAAAGCGGTTGAGGCGGGCAAGCAAGTGGCGGTGCTGGTCCCCACCACTATCCTGGCTCAGCAGCATCTGACTACATTCACCCAGAGACTGACTGATTTTCCGGTCAAAATCGAAATGCTTTCCCGTTTTCGCAGCCGCCAACAGCAGGCGGCCATTATCGAGCAACTGGGCAAGGGGAGTATCGATATTGTTATTGGAACCCATCGCCTTCTTTCCAAGGATCTGAAATTCGCCGACCTGGGGCTTCTGGTTATCGATGAGGAACAGCGTTTTGGGGTCAAGCATAAAGAGGAATTACGGAAACTCCGCACCACGGTTGACACGATCGCCATGACCGCGACGCCAATACCGCGGACACTTCAAATGTCGCTGATGGGGGCGCGGGATATGTCGCTGATTAATACCTCGCCCAAAGATCGCCTTCCGATTATGACGGAAATTTGTGAGTTTGAACCGGAGATTATTTCGGAAGCGATTTTGCGTGAAATTGATCGCGGCGGGCAGGTATTCTTTGTTCATAATCGGGTAGAAACCATTGATGCGATGCATCGTTATCTGCAAAAGATGGTTCCTCAGGTCGAGATCGGAGTGGCCCATGGACAAATGCATGAACGTTCTCTTGAAGGCATAATGCTGGCTTTTCTGGCGGGGAGATTTCAGGTTCTTCTATCGACTTCCATTATTGAATCGGGACTCGATATTCCATCAGTTAATACTATTATTATCAATCGCGCCGACCGATTTGGTTTGGCACAGCTTTATCAATTGAGGGGAAGAGTAGGACGCTCCACGGTCCGCGCCTATGCTTATTTATTGACTCCCCCCTATCGCCTGTTGTCCGAGGATGCCCGCAAGCGGCTTCGGGCAATTGAGGCACACACCGATCTGGGAAGCGGTTTTGCCCTGGCGATGAAGGACCTTGAGATTCGGGGAGCCGGTAATATCCTGGGAATAAAGCAATCGGGATTTATTGAGGAGATTGGTTTTGATCTATACACAAGACTGCTGGAAGAGGCGGTCGCGGAGCTCAAGGGTGAAAAAGTAGTGGGTCTGCCGGATACCAAGCTTGAGACTGACCTGGATCTATTTATTCCCGACCAATATATCAATATCAGCCAGCAAAAAGTTGAAATTTATCAGAAGATTGCCGGAGCCAGAACGCTTCAGGAAATAGAAAATATCCGTGAGGATGCTGAAGATCGCTTTGGAAAATTCCCGGATTCGACAGTTAACCTCTTTGAGGCGGCGGCGGTTCGGATTTCCGCCTGGGCGCTGGAGATAATAAGAGTCAAATTTAGAGCCGGACGGGTGGAGCTGCTATTCAAGGAGCATCGGAAATTCCAACGTAAAGAAATTGAGGGGTGGCGCAAGGCGGTGGAATTCCCGATGGAATTCTTATTGGGTAATACACCGGTGATAAAGATCGATTTATCCAATGCTCCTGTGCGCGACCGGTTATCACATCTTCGGTCGATTTTGAACCGAATATAGTGCTTCCGTAGGGCGAAACCTGTCCGCCGCAGACGGGGTTTGAGGCCGGATAAAAAATTATAATTCAATTACTTGACAAAGTGAACCAGACCGATATATTATAAGTTCTGATCGCGGGGTGGAGCAGTCCGGTAGCTCGTCGGGCTCATAACCCGAAGGTCGCAGGTTCAAATCCTGCCCCCGCTACCAATAATTGGGTGGCTTAGCGGGGTAGCTCATCGGGCTCATAATCCGCCGCAGGCGGATCGCATCCGCCGAAGGCGGAAAATCCTGCCCCCGCTACCATAAACAGGGTGGCTCATGAAGTTTACTGTATATGTAATCCGATCAAACAGCGGAATTCGTTATATCGGATATTCATCAAACTTTAATAAGAGACTGTCTCAGCACAATTCCGGAATAAGTAAATTCACAAAGAGGGATTCAGGATGGCGCCTTGTCTATAGCCAGGAGTTCGAAACACAGGTTGAGGCGATGAGAAGGGAGAAATGGCTTAAGAGCGGCATAGGCAGAGAATATTTGGATGGTGTGGTGAAAGAGGGAAAATTGTTAGGCTCATAATCCGCCGCAGGCGGATTCAAATCCTGCCCCCGCTACCAATAATTGGGTGGCTTAGCGGGGTAGCTCATCGGGCTCATAATCCGCCGCAGGCGGATCGCATCCGCCGGTGGTGGAAAATCCTACCCCCGCTACCAAAAATAATCATTCCACAACAAGTTACATGCCGCTGTGACGCTCGAATCCTATCAGGATCACAGACCCAAAGGCCAAAATTATATTATCGATTATATTCTGCTGGTCATTCTCCTTCGGAAAAAACGAGCCTTATGACCTTCGGGTTCGATCGGGTCGACGACAAGATTACCGATTAGCTCCGCCTTATTGAGATTCATATGTGATGAATCCTTTCACCAGCGATGATTTGATATTATGGATTGGCTTACGCTGGACTTGCCTCTCCAGAACTCCTCCCAAAGTATAGAGGGATGGAGTAGCAGAAACCGAAACCTGCCGCGAAAATTACAGGCGGATGCCTGAAAGCGGCTGAAGAAAGAAATCCAAGCGCCACTACAATAAGCAATAAGGCCCTTATCAGCATTTCTCTTTTTGGGCGGTTGGGTTCAGAACGTTTCAGGAAACACGTTTTT
>JAPLUS010000260.1 GCA_026397495.1 Candidatus Zixiibacteriota bacterium
GCGCGGGTCGCTTTATCATCGGTACCGTATTGATGACAAGGGTTTCATTATGGATGCCAAAATCGTTCCGCCGACATCCCAGAACCAGAGCATCATGGAGAGCGATCTTCGTAAATTCGTCGGCAAGAACATGGCTCTTTCCAATGAGAAGCTGACCTGGCGATGCGAACAGGCAATCCGCAATTATGATCCCTGCATTTCCTGCTCCTGCCATTTCCTGAAATTGCATATCGAACGGGAGTAAAGGCCTTTTATGACAGGTGTGCCACACCTGCTTCTCATCGGTATCGGCAACGAATTCCGTGGCGATGACAGAGTGGGACTGGAGATTGTCCGGAGTCTGAAAAAACAGGCTCCGGTTTTTCTTGAAGTGCGGGAGGCATCCGGCGAAGGTGCAACTCTAATGGAAATGTGGAAAGATGCGGATGCCGTTATTTTGGTTGATGCCGTCAGGTCGGGGCAACCGCCGGGAACGATCTTTCGCCTGGATCCGAACGCCAGGCCGATCCCAACCAAATTTTTCAGCTATTCCACACATACTTTTGGCGTCGCCGAGGCGGTGGAAATGGCCCGTGCCCTGGGGCGCCTTCCGGGGCAAATGATAATATATGGTATTGAAGGGGCATTCTTTAATATGGGAATCGATTTGTCCGATGAGATTAAAAAGGCGGCCGGCAAAGCTGCGCAAATGATCCTCGATGACGTAAGAGATATAACGGGCCAGATGAGCCATAGGGACCGCCATGGATAAAGGATATGGGAGACAACAAGATCAATAACCCGCATGACATAACAATTACCCGTCGTCTGCATATCAGTATTCGCGGGGCCGTTCAGGGAGTCGGATTTCGCCCATTCATTTACCGTCTGGCCGGTGAATTGAATTTATCCGGCTGGGTGAATAATTCGCCCCGTGGTGTTACTATCGAAGCGGAAGGTCCGGCGGAAATCCTGGAATCGTTTCTGCTTCGCATTGGACGGGAGAAACCGCCGCGATCATCGATTCAGAGCTTGGAATATTCTCATCTTGATCCTTGTCACTTTTCCAAATTTGAAATCCGAGAGAGTGATCAAGGGGGACTGAAATCGACCCTGGTTATTCCCGATATTAGTATCTGTCCTGATTGTCTCGATGATATTCGCAATCCCGAAAACCGCCGCCATCAATACCCCTTCACCAATTGCACCAATTGCGGCCCACGCTATTCTATCGTTGTCGCCTTGCCCTACGATCGATCCAATACCACCATGAAGTCATTTAAAATGTGCGATGAATGCCGGATGGAATATGAAGACCCTCTTAATCGCCGCTTTCATGCTCAACCCAACGCTTGCCCCAAATGCGGCCCACATCTTGAACTCTGGAACGACCGCGGTAAAATTCTGTGTAACCGTCATGAAGCTCTATTGGCGGCGGCCAATTCCATCCGCAGTGGAGATATTGTCGCCATAAAAGGGATTGGCGGTTTTCATTTAATGGTCGACGCCCGGAATGATGACGCCATTCAGAAGCTTCGCAATTCAAAAGGGCGCGAGGAAAAACCATTCGCCCTCCTTTTCCCCACCCTTGAAGCTATAAGAGAGCATTGTCAAATATCTCCCCTTGAGGAGCGATTATTGTTATCGCCCGAATCTCCCATTGTCCTATTGCGGCGAAGCTCTTCGTATGATACCAGAGCGATTTCCATTTCGGAGCACGTTGCTCCGGGGAATCCCAATCTTGGCATTATGTTGCCTTATACCCCATTGCACCATTTACTAATGACTGAGTTGGGTTACCCGGTAATAGCGACCAGCGGAAATATTGCGGATGAACCAATTTGTATCGACGAAAAGGAAGCTCTTATACGACTCGGCCGGATGGCCGATTTATTCTTGATTCATAATCGGCCGATTGTGAGGCCAATTGACGATTCGGTGGTGCGGGTTATGATGGGACGTGAGTTGGTGTTACGACGGGCTCGCGGATACGCCCCTCTGCCCATTCGCTATAATAAGGATGCCCCTAAAATCCTGGCGGTAGGAGCCCATCTGAAAAATACTGTTGCGGCCGTTATTGGAAAGGAAATCTTT
>JAPLUS010000410.1 GCA_026397495.1 Candidatus Zixiibacteriota bacterium
TCTGACTGGTATCAATCCGGTCCGTCAGCAGCTTCTTAGCCGGGCAGGTCAACCGTTGATGGAGCGGTTTTCTACCAGAACCAGTGATGGTTCTCTAAAATGGTGTGGAACTCAATTCCCGACTTTGGCTCATGCTCAGGATGCTGAAATGTCACTTTCTGAATATGAGGAGTTTGTTTATCGCGCCGGACATATTCATGAAAGTGATCCTGTCAATTTCTGGAGAACAATGGAAAAAGAGCAGGCCAGATTGATTGAGATTCTTAATCAAGCAGATATGGTGCATGTCCAGGCCGAAGAAACCGATCTCCAACTGAGTGTCAAAGGGAGAAAATGGATAAATTGCTGCGGCCGTATGAATTTCCCAGATGGTGAAATATTTACTTCGCCGATTGAAACTTCGGCCAAGGGAACAATTAAATTCACCTTTCCGGCTTTCTATACCGGAAGGGAAGTGGCCGGTGTAAGATTGACCTTTCAGGATGGTGTCATAGTGAAGGCATCGGCTGAAAAAGACCAGGATTATTTGTTGGCTATGCTTGCCACCGATGAGGGTTCCCGAAGACTTGGTGAATTTGCTATCGGCACCAATTATGAAATAACTAAATTCACCAGAAATACTCTCTTTGATGAAAAGATTGGAGGAACCTGCCATCTAGCGGTGGGGAATGGACTGTTTGAAACCGGTGGACAAAACCGTTCCGGAATTCACTGGGATATGATTTGCAATCTAAAGAATGGCGGCCAAATCTCTGCCGATGGCAAAGTAATTTATAAAAATGGAGCTTTTATTATCTAATTGGAAAACCTCATATATAATCAATATTGGTCATCAGCAACTCCTGTGGGGGAAAAGCCATATATGTGCAATGAAATTATCACATTATTCGTCACGGGGGCAATTCCCCCGCTCCTCTTCTAAAAAGCAATCCCTTGTTTAACAATCAGTTCGGTCGGTTACTGAAAATCTTATAACATTTTGGCGTTAAGGGCATCATTTATGCAAAACCCCTTAGTGGTAAATTTCATTAGCGAAGGATAAGTAGCCTTATGCGGAAAAAACTGAAATCGATATTAGGTATGACATTCATTGAGTTAATGACCACCATCGTGATTATTGGCATTACTGCCACTCTGGCCGAGCCAAGTTTTAATCGAGCCATAGATAGAATTAAATTCAAGAATATTAACAAAGATGTTATCTCGGCTCTTAGACTGGCGCGCTCAGCTGCCATTGCCGAGAAGGTTAGTCATGGCATTTACTTTAATAGCTCGGGCTATACGGTCCTGCAGTTCAGAGATATCAATGACAATTTAGCCTATGATGAAGGGGTCGACCCTCTAACAAGAATCGATACTCTGCCATCAGGTATGACATCACTTAGCACTGATTTCGTTGGTGGTGATGTTATTGTTTTTCTATCAAATGGGACAGCTTCAGGAACCGGCAATATCTATTTGACATCTGAAACTGAATCCGGCCATGTTAATAGCAGTCAGCTCAGTGTCTTGGCCGCCACCGGACGCGCC
>JAPLUS010000372.1 GCA_026397495.1 Candidatus Zixiibacteriota bacterium
TGGCAGAACCGCCCGCCACGGCGGGGGGTTCTGCCCTACGATACTACCTCCATATTCGGTGTACGACAGGTTACCTGCGGCTCGGTAGGGCAGGTGCCCCCGCCGCGGCGGGCACCTGCCGAATTAATATTGGCACGAGCCCACCATAAGCGGGCAAACACGGGGCTCGCGCCCTACTCAACTATGCCATTTTCAATGTCGAAAGTGCAGGACTTTCGACCTATATGGACTTTCTATTTCCGGGCAGACTAAAGTCTGCCACGCACAAGTAAAGGGCGTATGCTATGCGCCCCTACTTGTCGGCGTACTTTTTCAAGAACGGCATGAAGAGGTCGATCGGCAACGGGAAAACAATTGTGTTGGTCTTGCCGACCGAAACCTCGGTCAGGGTTTGCATATAACGCAACTGCAGGGCGTAGTCCTCCTTACCGAGAATCGCGGCCGCCTCGGCCAGCTTGGTTGAAGCCTGGAATTCACCCTCGGCATGAATGACCTTGGCGCGGCGTTCGCGTTCGGCCTCGGCCTGACGAGCTATGGCACGAGTCATCTCCGGCGGTAAATCGACATTCTTGATTTCCACTACGGAGACTTTAATGCCCCACGGCTCGGTCTGATTGTCGATAATCTTTTGCAATTCCTGATTAATCTTCTCGCGATTCGCCAGAAGTTCATCCAATTCCACCTGCCCCAATACCGAGCGAAGCGTGGTCTGGGCAATCTGCGAGGTCGCCTCAAAGAAATTGGCCACCGCCACAATCGCCTTATTGGGATCCATCACGCGAAAATAGAGAACGGCGTTGACTTTGACCGAGACATTATCGCGCGTGATAACATCCTGCGACGGCACATCAAAAGTGATTGTCCGCAGGTCAACCTTAAGCAAACGATCGACCATCGGAATCAGAAATATAATACCGGGCCCTTTGGCGCCAATCAGGCGTCCCAGACGAAAGACTACTCCCCGTTCATACTCGCGCAAAATCTTGATGGCATTGGAAAGTAGAATAATGAGCAGAAAAACCAGCACCCCAATAGTTGCTAATGGCATATTACCCTCCATGTTAGGATTTCCTTTCCACTTTTATTTTAAGGTTTTTAACTTCAATGACGGTTACCTCGACCCCATCGCCAATCGGCTCATCAGCCAAGGCCTCCCAGAGCTCTCCTGCAACATAAACATATCCGGATTTATCTATTTTCGACTTGACCACGCCGGTTTGCCCTATAAGTCCCTCTATGCCTGTAGTCGGTTTGGCCACCCGGGCTTTAAGCGCCAGCGTAAAGGCGATGGCCACAAAGGCCCCGACCGCAAGAGCCACCGCGAAAATAACCGATTTGGAATCATCCCACCGAAAATCAGCGCTACCACACCCCCGATTGTCAAAAGACCATGACTCACAATCTTTATCTCCAATATAAAAAGTAATATAGCAAATATAATCAGCAGTAATCCCGCATAATTGATAGGGAGAGTGCGGAAACTATAAAAGGCCAAAATAATGCAAATTCCCCCAACCACTCCCGGCAGAATTGCCCCTGGATTATACAGCTCCAGTACCAAGCCTAACCCTCCCAGTGAGAAAAGAATAAAGGCGACATTGGGAGACGAAATTATTTCCAACAAAGTTTGGATGAAGGTTCTCGTAATCGGTATTTTAATTGGATTATTAGTATTAATCATCTTCTTGCCAAGAACGGTATTGACTTCCATTCCATTGGCTTTTTTTAGAAGGTCATCAATGTCATCGGCAATAAAATTGATTACATTTTTGGACAAAGCCTCTGTACCTGTAATAGAAACCGATTTGCGAACGGCATCTTCGGCCCATTCGGCATTTCGCCCATTTCGTTCCGCCATTGCCCGAAGCGACGCTGCCGCATCATTGGTAATCTTCTCCGATAAAGTGGAATCAATTGGCTGGCCGGTTCCCGAAACAACATGAGCCGCACCGATATTGGTGCTGGGCGCCATGGCGGCAATATGCGCCGCATAGGTGATATAGACTCCCGCCGACGCCGCCCGTGCTCCGACCGGCGAAATATAAACCGCTATCGGCACGGTGGAATTCATTAGGGCCTTGGTAATCGGCCAGGTAGCGTCAGTCAAACCGCCGGGCGTATCCATTGTAATTACGAGCAAATCGCCATGGGCCTTTTCTACCTTGTCAACCGCATTGATCACCCTATCGGTGGTAACCGTAACAATGGGACCGTCAATATTCATTATATAGATAGAACTGGAACCCGGAGGGCTGCTGACTTTGGCGCTGGAATCGTATTTAGGCGACTCGGCATAAATAACCGCTGCCGTCAACAGCATTAACATTGATAAAACAAGTGAGAATATCTTTTTCATATTGGTACCTCATTTAAAGTAATGTAGGTAGTCGCAGACTGTCAATCTCAAAGTTGGAGACAAAATTCTGATTAACTATCAAGAATTAATATCTAAATATTTAATTTAGAACCTTTTTCCTGAAAAACAAGACGCCCATCAAAGAAAGTGGCCATAACCCCTATATTTTTTATGGCTGTTTTAGGGATTTTGTATATATCCTCGGAAAGAATAATGAAATCAGCCTTATGTCCCGGGAGAAGATAGCCGCGCTCGTGCTCCTGACCAACCGCATAAACCGACCCAGCCGTAAAACCAAAAACTGCATCGGCAATTGTGATTCTCTCCTCAGGATAAAATGATTTCTTTGTGCCCGGTGCAAAGCGATTGACAGCGGCGTTAATACCGGCGATAGGATCAAGCGGCTCGATTGGCGCATCAGAGCCAAAAACCAGCGGAATCTTGTTATCTATAAGGGTCTTAAAGACAAAGCAGTTTTCTCCCCTCTCCCCCCAATACTTGACAATCATCTTTATATCCGACGGGCAATGCGAGGGTTGCATTGACGCCACCACGCCTAACCTTTTTAGTCTCTTGATATCAGAGCGACGAAGCATCTGAAGATGCTCAAGGCGGTGTCGTCGCACTCCCTTTAATGACGGCGCCTGCTCCAGACAGTCCAGAGCATTTGATATCGCTTTATCACCGATGGCATGGATGGCGCAAGGAAGGTTAAGTTTCGCCGCTTTTTTGACCATCCCCAATATTTTATCTTTTGAGGTTACCTCAATGCCATAATTGTCTTTTGAGCCGATGTACTTACGGAAACAGAAA
>JAPLUS010000292.1 GCA_026397495.1 Candidatus Zixiibacteriota bacterium
CTTCATGGCTCTCTCCTGCCTAAATACCGAGGAGCCGCGCCAATCAATTGGGCTTTAATCAATGGGGAGACGGAAACAGGGTTGACCATCTTTTTTTTGGACAAGAAAGTTGATACCGGAAAAATAATCTTTCGGCAGAAAATCTCCATCCCGCCAGAGGAAACATTCGATGAACTCCATCGTCGAATGTCGGAATTAGCCGGACCGGTTATTGAAAAATCGCTCGATCTTATAGAATCGGGCAAAGCTGTGGCAGAAATTCAGGATAATGCTTTGGCTACACCGGCGCCCAAATTCTCTCCTGGGGCTTGTCAGATCGACTGGGGCTTTCCGGCCGACAATGTCGTTAACTTTATCCGCGGGTTATCATCGACACCGGGGGCTTTTAGCGGATTCCATGGCAAAAAGATTAAATTGCTTAGAGCCACACAATGCAACATTAGCATACTGGAAACATATGAACCGGGACAGATAATCATGGAAAAAAACAGATTAATAGTAGCTGTTGCCGGAGGCTTTGTTGAAATCCTTGAAATTTTGCCGGAAGGGAAATCAAAAATGACCGGCAGTGAATTTGTGCGCGGGTATCGCCCTGACAACAGGGAGATGATGAGCACCAGAGAAAGAGAGAAATAAAATAAATATGAAAAAAGAGATTCTAATAAACTCAACGGAGTATGAAACAAGGGTAGCCATTCTTGAGGATGAGCGCCTGGTGGAACTATATGTCGAGCGTCCCCAGTCAGAAAGATTGGTGGGCAATATCTATAAGGGGCGGATAAAAACTGTCCTGCCCGGAATGCAGGCGGCCTTTATCGACATTGGCCATCCTAAAGCCGCTTTTCTGCATGCCTCGGATATCGGCGATGTCTCTGGACAGCAGTCTTATGAGCCGGAATACATCGACGAGGAACCACCGGCGGAGATTGTCCGTAAAACGAGGCGCGCCGGAATAGAGACTGTTTTAAAGGACGGCCAAGATATTCTGGTTCAAATCACCAAAGAGCCCATATCCACGAAAGGTCCACGGGTAACAACCGAAATTTCGATCCCCGGACGTTACTTGGTCTTAGTTCCGGATGATGATCATGTTCGGGTTTCCAAAAGAATTTCAAATTGGAACGAAAAGCGGCGCCTTAAGAAAATTGTTATACCACTGCGGCCGGAGGGATTCGGATTAATTATTCGCACCGAAGCGGAGGAAAAAGGGGAGGATGATTTCCGCTCCGACATAAAAAGACTTCAAAAACTATGGAGTCGTTTGAAAAGGCGCTCGGAGTTGATGAAAGCTCCCACCCTGATTCATAAGGAAATTGAAATTACAACTTCCATTATCCGCGATGTTTTTACCGACGATGTTACCCGGTTGCTGGTGGATGACCGGGCCGAATATCGCACCATAATGGCTTATGTCCGTCAGGTGATGCCTCACCTTAAAGACCGTATTGAGCCATATAGGGGGGCAATCCCTCTCTTTGACCTGTTCAAGGTGGAGCCAGAGATTGATAAGATGCTGGATCGCAAGATATGGATCAAAAAAGGATCTTACCTGGTCATCGATCAGACAGAAGCGATGGTAACAATCGATGTCAACACCGGTCGTTTTGTCGGCAAAGGGGATCAGGAATCAACTACCCTTCACACTAATTTGGAAGCGGCCAAAGAAATTGCCCGACATATTCGACTGCGCGACATTGGCGGTTTAATAGTCTGCGACTTTATCGATATGTATAACCGCGACAATCGAAGAAGACTCTTCGAGGAGTTTAAAAGCGCTTTCCGCAACGATCACGCCAAGAGAGCCATAAATCCTGTCAATGAATTTGGCTTGATTGAATTGACGCGCGAGCGAATTAGACCATCCCTAATTTATACATTTTCAGAGCCTTGCCCACATTGCCATGGCTTTGGACGAATTCTCTCCCGCGACACCGTAGCCACAAAAATCGAGCGGTGGTTTATTAGAGCACGAGCCGATGGTCAATATAAGAAATATAATCTAGCCGTAAATCCCCTTCTGGCTGATACTTTAGTCAATAGCGGCGCTAACCGGATCAACAAAATGATGAAAATACACGGTTTCAAAATAAATCTCATACGAGATACAACAATCCCAACACCGGACTTTAGAGTTTTCGAGGAAGACGGAAATAAGGAGCTAACTGATATCTATAATGGCTAATTACTTTCATATTCGGCTGAATAGTATCAAACGGGCTAGTGTTGAAAAATTGCACACAACTATTGGAATACCCCGTAACCGCTTTAAACTCAAGGTGTAGCCAATATTTTTTTGTTTATTCAGCCGCCCTTTCTTATTATCTTTAAGAGTTCCGCCGAAACAGTTGCGGCTAAATAACGTAATCTGTATTGAAAGGCATCATTGCCCGATATCGACAGAGAATTGATTAAGCGCGCCCTGTCCGGAAATCAGGACGCCTATAAGGAGCTGATGAATCGCCACCGCCCGGCAACTTACCACATTATCTTTAAGTTTGTCAGGGAAAAAGAGGCCGCGGCTGATTTGGTACAGGAAACTTTTATGAAAGCATTTGCTTCTCTTAATACCTATCGATCGGAATATAAGTTTTCGACCTGGCTCTATCGTATTGCCGCCAATTCCGCCATTGACTATCTGAGAAAGCAGAGAATTCACACTCTTTCGTTGGATAGTCCCGGTGGGGGCGATGATGACCGAGGAGGAATGGAAATTGTCGATCTCTCTTATCACCCGGAAAAGGACTTGGAGGAACGCGAAAAACGAATTTCCATTCAGGATGCAATTAATTCCCTGCCGGAGAAATACCGTATGGTTATCCTTTACCGCCATAAAGAAGATAGATCATATGAAGAGATTGCCGAGGCCCTCAACATCCCCATTGGAACCGTCAAGGCTAGAATTTTTCGGGCGCGAGAACTTCTAAAGAAAAAGTTAAAGCCTTTTTGAGTGGAAAAATTTGAAATGAAGAAAATTCAGATACTCTTGTTCGTTTCCTTGATGCTGACGGGTATTTCAGCTTATGGTGATTCTTTCAGTTTTAAATTCCAAAAGGATATCGAGATTTCAGGCAGATCAGAACTGAATATAAAGAATATAGCCGGCTTGATTGAGATTACCGGCGCTGAAGTTGATAAAATATCGATTGGCGCTACCAAAACCGTAAAAGCCGCCGATCAGGAGGAAGCCGAGAAGATAGCTCGACAAATTGAAATAGAGGTATCCACAAATAATAATCGAGTCTCAATTCAGACCGTTCTTTCAAAGGCGACCGGCAGTTCCCGCTCTTTAATGGAGAAAATCTTTGGCTCCGGCAATGACACTTTTGGCGCTGTTGATTATACTATAACGGTACCGAACGGCTGTCTCGCAAGGATCGAGAATATAAGCGGCAATATACATGTTTCAGACATAGCCAATAATGTGAACATAATTGTAACATCGGGAAATATTGAATTGGATGGCATAACCGGATCGGTCGATATTGACGCTATCTCTGGAAATATGATCATACAGGACGTCAAGGGAAATGTCAATATCACCGCAACCAGCTCCAATACGGAGCTTAACTCGATTACCGGGGCGACAGATATTTGCTTAACTTCCGGCAATACGAAGGGAACATCTTTGATGGGACCGGTAACTATAGCCCAGACTTCAGGCGATGTTACCATGGATAGCCTCAGCGGTGATATAAAGATAAAATCAATTTCGGGAGATATTTCCATAGAGCAAGATGAAGGCGCCATAGATATCACTGTATACTCGGGAAATGTTGATATAAAAACAGAATTTAACTCCCAGAAAGATTTTTATATAGAAACCGGTTCGGGGAAAATAGTCTTTGCTGTTCCGGAAACTTCATCAGGTTCGGCAAGATTAGAGACGATTTCAGGTAACATCACGACGGAATTGCCAATTTCAATAAGAACCTTTTCAAAAGATAAGCTTCTTGGCGATTTTGGCGGCGGCGGTCCCAAAATATCACTGATAACAACTTCAGGGGATATAATTATCAGACAATATTGAGAACCATGATGAAAAAGAAGCCAAAATATATAACCGCATTTTGTCTGGCTATCGGAATTGCTTTGCCGTTGTCTATCTCTTTGGCGATGGCCACGGGGGCCCATCTGCCGGCAAAAGCACCGGTCCCGAACAGGGACTCTTCTGTTAAGGATACCGTTTTCCGAGATTTACATCTGTCACCTGAAGGGGTTTATGCGGTTGACTCCGACGGCACCGAATGGGAATATGATTTCAGCCACAATATATTCATTAAGCATGGGAAGGGAAATCAACAGACTGAGACGATTTTCCGCAGGCAGCAAAATGGATCGGTTTATCTTAGCGATTCCCTCAAAGCCAATCTCTATTCCACTATCAAAAAGGTCAAGGGGCTGCAATTGGGAGCCATTGAAATCGGACCCGACGAGAAGGTAGATGGCCCGCTGATGGCGGTCGGTCCTATTATTATTCAGGGTTTGGTTAATGGTGATGTTACTTCCTATAAGAAAATTACCGTTACGTCCACCGGCGAGATTACCGGCGATGCTAACGCTCCGGAAATAGCCAAGATGCGCGGCGGTATAATCCGTGGCCGCCGCCATGAAACCAGTCTGCCCCAAATGGCAGAAATTCATCTATTTGAGAAAATATCTTATGGCGGTCTAATAGTTAATGCCATCATACTGACCATTCTAATTTTCTGTGGTTTTTTGGCAGTTGCTATTATACCTAAGCCAACCTTTCGCATTAAATATTGTATTCAAACAAGGTTTTTCAGATCTTTCTTTGTGGGATTCATATCTTGGATATTACTCATACCATTGTTTGCCCTTCTGTGCCTGACCATTATAGGCATTCCTATAGCTATTTTGGTTATGCCCCTGGGACTTATATTGGGTGTTATTTTGGGCAGCGTTGGCCTCGGCCAGCTTGTGGGCGAACGATTTAATCAATTTCTTGGCGGACGATTTAATTCTCAAATACTCCAAGCAATAGTCGGCATCACTATCCTCTATCTGCTATGGATAATAGTATCATTACTCGGACTGTCCAAGAGTGGTTTATACCAAGGATTGTCAATTTCATTTATGGTTTTGGCGATTATTATCTGGTCGGTGGGCGGCACGGCCGGACTGGGCGCTGTTATACTGACCCGATTTGGAAGCCGCAGTTACGATAAAATCAAAAATCTTTCCTTTGAAGCCGGGGCTCTTCCGCCTTCACCTCCCCCACCGACTCCTCCTCCATTAAAAGGCGGGGTTGGGGCCTAACAAATAAGCCCTTTGCCGGTGATTGGGCTGTGGAAATATCTGATTTCCCCTGATTCCGAAATCACTCATCCCAAATGATTCGACAGCGAACTTTTCACCATTTGAAACGTTAAATAATAGCTTGCTGCGGTAAGTGAATTTCTTTATCCTCTGTAGCAAGTATTGGAAACCACGGATACTTAGGATGACAATAGTTGAGGTGTTTAATGAAAAGATGCCCTTTGATATACTGTTTCTTAATCAGCTGGTTACTTCCCGTCTTGGCGACGGCTGTTCCCCCTCTGCAACAGGCAATATATAACGCCCGGGATAGGGTCCTTCCGGCATTGGTGCATATTCAACCGGTTATTACCGATTATCGAACGGGGAAAATGATTAAGCAATCGGTAGTCGGCTCCGGTATAATTTTTCATAAAGATGGATATGTGGTAACCAATTATCATGTGGCTGGTAAAGCGGAAAGGATTATCTGTACACTCTATGATAAAGAACAGCTGAAGGCTGAACTTATCGGGGGTGATCCCATGACCGACATAGCCATAATAAAACTCAATTTGTCTGATTATAAGGGGAATCTGCATGTTGCCGAATTCGGCAATTCCGATTCAATACAGGTGGGGCAATTTGTGCTGGCCATGGGGTCGCCTTTGGCCCTTTCTCGGTCGGTCTCATGTGGCGTCATCTCGACTACCGATCGCTATTTTTCAGGAGATGTGCATCTGCCATCCGGAGAAAGAACGGGAGTTTACAACAACTGGATTCAGACTGATGCCGCCATCAATCCCGGCAATTCCGGCGGGCCGCTGGTGGACCTGAATGGAAAAGTCGTTGGCATCAATTCCCGGGCAACCTTATTCGCCAACAATATCGGATTTGCCATACCCATCAATATTGTCAAGTTCGTTGTCGAAAGCATCTTGACCAAAGGAAAAGTTATACGAAGTTGGATTGGGGTACAGTGCCAGGAACTCCAGGATTTAGAAGGTTGGTTTGGCACTGCTCTAAATGAGGGGGTGTTGATTGCTTCCATCGACCCGCATTCTCCGGCAGAAGACGCAGGATTAAGGGCCGGAGATATTATACTAAAGGTCGACAGCCAATCAGTATCGGCTCGATTTGCAGAGGAACTCCCCACTTT
This sequence comes from Candidatus Zixiibacteriota bacterium, assembly GCA_026397495.1. Taxonomy (GTDB): domain Bacteria; phylum Zixibacteria; class MSB-5A5; order GN15; family PGXB01; genus JAPLUS01. Next base: position 6,416 of record JAPLUS010000292.1, read on the forward strand.
CTATAAAATGATAGCCGACTACCCCGCCGGCAAAAAAATATCTTTAACCATACGCCGGGAAGATGTGGTGATAAATATTGATATTATTACCCGCGAGTTGGGCAATCTGCTGGGAGAGGATCTAGACTGTAAAGAATGGGGATTTACAGTTAAAGGGATGACTAAACAGATGGCGGTCGACAATCAGCTTGAAGATACTCTTGGTATATACGTTTCAGGCGTGAAGAGGGTTGGTCCTGCGGGCGATGCCGGATTGGTGCCGGGTGATGTTATTAAGGGGATTAATGAAAAACCGGTTGAGACTTTCCGTGAGTTTTATGACCGTTATAATGAAATAGCCAACTCAGCGGCGGATCGGGTTCTGTTTACAGTCAAACGATATGGCAGTACTAAATTCATCTTGATTAAAATGGATAATTCCAAAACCACTGAACCTGGCAAATAAAGGCACGATATATGAAAGTAATCAGATTCCTTTTGGTTTTATTCTTCATAGCATTTCCAATCATGGGACAAAATTTTAATTTTACCAAGATAAATAAAGGGGCTTCCGAATATACCGTTACGGTTAATATTAAGATCGAGGTTTCCCTTGGGATGCAGACTACCGAGGCTCAGAATCGCAGCATTGGTACTATTGTCAGTCCCGATGGTCTGGTAATGTTTGACGGTTTTCCCATAGACAATGACAATCCTTATTCGATGATAGCGGGAATGCAAATCAACACCGAACCGAAAAGCATTGAAATCACAATGTCTGATGGCACA
>JAPLUS010000222.1 GCA_026397495.1 Candidatus Zixiibacteriota bacterium
CTGGCCGGCTCTTGTTTAAAAAATCTCAAAATTTTATTGAGGGCCCAGTTAAGTCCGTCCGGCTTAAAAAAGAGGATAAGAAAAAGGATGAACACAACCAGCATGAAGATATATATGACATCGCGGAAGATGGTTAATGAAGTTACCAGATCTCCTTTGCCGAGCGCCAGAGGAATAAGAACAAACGCAGCCGGTAAGGCGAAGGCCTGCACCAAGGCAAAAGAGGCCAGCGATATTTGCGGCGGTATCTTAAGTTCTTTGGCCAATCCGACCATTCCCAATACTTGCCAGACTTTCCCCGGCAGATACCGCCCCAAATTGGCCAAATAGACCACCCTGAATGATTCATGAAATTTAATGTCGTAACCAAACCCTTGGAGAACCGCCCGCCATCCCTGACTTCCGCAAATATAAGCGGCCATTAAGGTGATTAAGGAGAGAATGGTATAAAGCCAATTTATCTGCCAGTTCCACTTTTGGAGATCAGCACGGTTGTTATAAATAGTCCGAACGAGGATGAAAATTATTATTACGGCCAGAATCCAGCCGATGATATTCTTAATCAGTTTCTTTCTATTCATAAGCAGAGGCTAATATCATCATTTCTTAAGTGGGAATCAACATCGATTCCAAAGGGGACTTCCCTTTTATTTCTTAATTTGGCAAAAAACTGTTGTCCGGAATAGATTAATATATATTTTATCATATGCTCTACAAGAACACCCCTGAGCTGTTTTCTCCCAATCCGGAAAGGCTAAAGGGAAAATAAGAATGGATGTTCTATTGCTTTCCCGTCTCCAGTTTGCCCTGACAATCGCCTTTCATTATATCTTTCCTCCCCTTTCCATTGGGCTGGGATTGATACTGGTAATAATGGAAGGCCGTTACCTTAAGACCAAAAATCCTCTTTATCAGCAGATGACACGTTTTTGGGTGCGAATATTCGGATTAATATTTGCGATGGGGGCGGCCACCGGAATTGTGATGGAATTTCAATTCGGCACTAACTGGGCCGTATACTCACGGTATGTTGGCGATGTCTTCGGGAGCGCTTTAGCGGCTGAGGGAATATTTGCCTTCTTCTTGGAGTCGGGATTCCTGGCGATTCTTCTTTTTGGCTGGAATAGAGTCAGTTCCAAAATCCATTTTTTTTCCACGATTATGGTGGCCCTGGGAGCGCATTTTAGCGCTATCTGGATTGTGGTAGCTAATTCCTGGCAGCAAACCCCGAGCGGTCATCACATTGTTGGCCTTGGTGCCAATGCCAGAGCTGAAATTGTCGATTTCTGGCAGATGGTTTTCAATCCCTCCGCTCTTGATCGTCTCAGTCATGTCCTTATGGGGGCCTGGCAGGCCGGCGCCTTCTTTGTTCTCAGCGTCAGTGCCTTTTATATTCTCAGGAAAAAACATGTCGATTTTGCCAAAGCTTCGATTAAAATAGCTCTGGTCGTAGGCGTTTTCGCATCGACGATGCAACTGATTACGGGCGATTTCAGCGCCCGTGGAGTCAGCCGCAGCCAGCCGGCGAAAATGGCCGCCTTTGAAGCTCATTATCCGGCTTCAGCACCCGCTTCACTCTATTTATTTGGTTGGGTGAATGAGAAGGAGGAAAAGGTACGATTCGGAGCCAAGATTCCCGGATTGCTCAGTTTTCTGCTATATGGCGATCCCGCTAAGCCAGTTACCGGACTGCAAGCCTTTCCTCCCGATCGGCGGCCGCCGGTAAATATTGTTTTCCAGACTTATCACGCCATGATCGCAATCGGGATGGGACTGATACTAATATCCTGGGGAGGTATCCTTTTATGGTGGCGGCGAAAGCTATTTAATCTTAAATGGTTTCTATGGATTTGCGTTTTTTCGGTGCTCGGACCGCAACTGGCCAACCAGCTGGGCTGGTTCTCGGCGGAGGTTGGTCGACAGCCATATATTGTATATAATCTCCTCTTGACATCTCAGGGACTTTCTCAAACAATCACCTCAGGACAAGTGATGGCCTCGCTGGCAATATTCGGGACAATCTATTTCCTCCTTTTCATGGTTTTCATTTATCTGCTTAACGGAAAAATACAGCATGGCCCTTCCACGGAAGATTTGGTTATGGAGGGACATCGCGCATGAACTTCCCTTTTGATCTTAATTCCATATGGTTTATACTCGTGGGGGGACTGTTCACCGGATATGCCGTCCTCGACGGTTTTGATTTAGGCGTCGGGGCACTTCACCTTTTCACTCGTAAAGATGAAG
>JAPLUS010000249.1 GCA_026397495.1 Candidatus Zixiibacteriota bacterium
TGCGAGTAGAATTAACTAATAACGGTCCAGTAACGATTATGCTTGACGATGACGAAATTTCCCAATCTCGATAAACTGCTTGAAAGATACCGACTGACGCTTGCCTCCGGCTCTCCTCGTCGGGTACAACTCCTAAGAGAAGCAGGGATTAAATTCCGACAGATTATCCCCGACATACAGGAAGATAATTATGCCCCTATTGCACCACCTCAGCTGGCTGTTATTCTGGCACGGAGAAAAGCAGAAGCGGTCCGGAATAATATAGAAACCGATGAAATCGCCTTGGGATGCGATACCATTGTTATACTTAATGGGAATATTTTAGGGAAACCTGCCTCGTCTGCCAAAGCCATGGAAATGCTCCAGTCTTTATCCGGAAAAAGGCATATTGTTTGTTCGGCAATTGCCTTGTTTAATCGGCATGGCCAGTCGGTCGACGGATTTGAATTGACCGATGTCTATTTTCATTCTATCTCGAAGCAGCAGATCGAATGGTACATTAGCACCGGTGAACCTTTGGATAAGGCCGGAGCCTATGGCATTCAAGAGCAAGGCGGTTTTTTAGTTGACAGGATAGAGGGAAATGTTGATAATGTAATCGGCCTGCCAATGCTCCTGCTGGATCAATTGGCAGAACAGATAGAAGTTAAATTAAGGAAGATATGACATACAAGTATCAAGAAATCGGCGACATACTCAGAAAGAGACGGATTGAACTCGGCAAAGATTTGTCAAAAATCGCCGAGGAAACCAGAGTTCTTGAAAAATACCTTTTGGCTATTGAAGATGGGAATATTGCTGAATTCTTTTCCCCTGTCTACTATGGCCTTTTTACCCGTTCTTATGCCAAGGAATTAGGGATTGATGCCGATGAATTATTCAGGCAAGAGGAGGAGCCGGAAATGGTTCCGAAGACAGCGGAGACTCTGCCTGTCGAATCTCTCAATATTCAGGAAAAGCCAACACCGAAGAAAGGCGGAAAATTCAGAATTAAAGCCGTCATATGGTCAATGGCCCTTATTCTGGGAACCGTATTCATTGTCATATTGATAATTCTCAAGGGGGAAAACCCGCAGGATAAGCTAGGCGCAAGTAATAACCGCTTGCCGCTGACAGCGAAGATTACGACCGATTCTATTTTTCCTTCTGATAATGCCGCTAATTCCGATTCACTTCTCATGGTCAATGGATATGATCGAGCAATGCATCTAAGAATTACGGTTAAAGAGACATGCTGGCTTATGGTTGTGGCTGATGGCGATACTATACTTTCTGCCAGTCTCCCCCCGGGCACAGCTCAGGATTTGTCGGCTATAAACAGATTTTTCCTATCGGTGGGAAATCCCGCCGGAATTGAATTAAGATTGAATGATACTATCCTTAGACCTCTCTCTCCGCTTGGGAAACCGGTAAGAGACATAGAGATCAATCAAGAAAATAAGAGGGCTTTCTATTTACTCTCTGGGAGTTCGACCGTTGGCAAGCATTAAGGACATAATGGCGCAATTTAAATTGCGTCGTCTCCTTAAACAGTATGAAGGCTCCCTGATTTCCATACCGGCGGATATGCGACAGATAAATAATATCCTGGTATGCCTGCCTCCCGAACAGCGCGAGTTAACCATGATCAAGCAATTACTTCCTGAGCTATCTAGAATATTTCCTAATCGGGAAATGTACCTTTTGGCCTCTCCCGGGAGTCCGGTCTATGGGATATTCCCCAGAAAGGGATATCGTATAATGACACCGTCGGGCGAGCAGCTCACCTGGAGCGGTCTGGCCAAAAAGAGCTACATAAATCTGTTAAAACAAAATAATTATGATCTTATTCTCGATTTAAACCTGACGCCCAATCTCTTTGTCCAATCAATATTGCTTGCTTTTTCCAAAGCCATAAAAATCGGCGGAGGGAATAATCTCGGAGCGCCCTATTATAACCTTGAAGTAAAGAGCAAATATCTTCGCGACGAGAAGAATATTTACAAATCCATCATAGATATGATCGGTAAGCTTAAAGGCAGCGCCGATCAGATATCCAGTTAGTATTCCGGAGGAAATGTGTATCTTAAAAGATTGGAGCTTCTCGGATTTAAATCATTTCCGGATAAAACCATTATAAAATTTACCAAAGGGGTGACCGGTATTGTGGGTCCCAATGGGTGCGGTAAAACCAATCTACTCGACGCTATTCGCTGGGTTTTGGGAGAGCAAAAAGTATCCCTTCTCCGCGGTAGCAAAATGGAGGAGATTATTTTTAACGGCACCCGCACTATAAAGCCTTTGGGGATGGCCGAGGTAACATTTGTCGTCCAAAATAATAAGGGGGTTCTCCCGACCGAATATAATGAGGTGCAGATTACCCGCCGCTTATTTCGTTCCGGAGAGTCGGAATATCTTCTTAACAAGGTTCCCTGTCGCCTGAAAGATATCGCGGACCTTCTGATGGACACCGGCATCGGGGCGCATATATATTCGGTCATCCAACAGGATATGATTGATGCCATTCTTTCTGATCGAACCGATGATCGACGTTTCCTTTTCGAGGAGGCAGCCGGCATATCCAAGTACAAGAACCGGAAAAAGGCGGCCCTCCGCAAACTTGAATCAACCGAGCAGGATTTATTGCGCCTTAAGGATATTGTCGCCGAAGTGAGCACACAGGCAAATTCTCTTAATCGTCAGATGAAAAAGGCTGAGCGCTATCAGAAGTATGCTGACGAATTAAAGACATGGGAAATGTTTATAAGCAAAAGCACTATGGTTGATTACCGGCGTGAACGTCAGGACCTTCTTTCGCGGCGGGATTCCTTTCTTGACGAAAGAGTAAAATTTGACGCCGGCATTGATTCCCTTACTGCCCAACAGGAGGAACAACGGCGGCAGCTTATCGAACTCGATAAACAGTTAACGGAAATATCGAATACCATTTATGAGAAATCAGAAGTGGCGCATTCCGTGGAAAAAGATATTTCCATCCTTCACGAGAAACGGCAGAATGCCAAACAGCTGAAAGAAAAGAACGGCCTTGATATTGAAAGTTTCCAAAAACGTCGCGATACTTTGCTGGAGCAGATTGAAAATATCACTCGCGAATTGGAAAAGTTTGAAAACGATTCCATTGGTATTGGAGAGGAAACAGGCGACTATGAAAAACAGCTTTCAGAAGTTGATGAGCAGGTGCTCTCAGCGCAATATGACCGAGATGGACTCAATCATGGCTTAATGTTGCTTGAAGGTAAGTTGTCCGCGGGGAAAAGCGATGATACCAATCTCAAGGAACAGGAATCAAGCATAAACACCGAACTGCTGGAGCTTTTGCAGCACTATA